>JADGHY010000033.1 GCA_019683625.1 Thermoflavifilum sp.
GCCCGTACCCGTTGCCGTGTTTTCTATGGAAATGTCGGCCGAACAAATTGTTCAGCGTTTCCTGGCCATGGAAACCGAGATTTCCCTGGAAAATATATCTCGGGGGAAACTGGCCGACTATGAATTCAATCAACTCAGCCATGGGGTGTCCAAACTGGCTAAGGCACCTATTTTCATTGACGATACACCGGCATTAAACATATTTGAACTCAGAGCCAAATGCCGGCGGCTGAAGGGCAAACATCAGATTGGCCTGGTGGTGATTGACTACCTGCAGCTGATGAGCAGCAATCACGAGAACCGGAATGTAAACCGTGAACAAGAAATCAGCAAGATTTCCCGGGATCTGAAATCTTTGGCCAAAGAACTGGAAATCCCCATCATTGCCCTTTCTCAGCTAAGCCGCGAGGTGGAGAAACGCAAGGATACCAATAAAATGCCCCAGCTCAGTGACCTGCGCGAATCCGGTGCTATTGAACAAGATGCCGATGTGGTGATCTTTCTGTATCGCCCGGAATACTATGATATCACCACCAACGAATTCGGTGAATCTACGGAAGGTGAAACTTATGTGC
Organism: Thermoflavifilum sp.; assembly: GCA_019683625.1. GTDB lineage: Bacteria > Bacteroidota > Bacteroidia > Chitinophagales > Chitinophagaceae > Thermoflavifilum. The sequence goes on from JADGHY010000033.1 coordinate 576, forward strand.
GCATTGCCAAACATCGCAATGGCCGCCTGGATACCATTAAGCTCAAGATGTTGAAATCCATTCAGAAGTTTATTGAAATGGAAGACCAGGGCGTGGCCACCTCTTTTGCCAAACCTTCGTCCGGGCCTTATCAGGAAAATGATACCGCGCGTTTATATATTGAACGGCCTTCCCGGATGAATGATTATCCCGATGAACTCGACGATGATGCTCCGTTTTAGCTATGGTTGATGCTTACAGGTTGTACAGCCGAACAGATGCCTTGCCTTTGCTATACATGGAATCCTTGCCTGCAGCGGGTGAGGAAGCTGAGCTGGATGCCGAACAGGCCCGCCATTGCATCCAGGTCTTGCGGATGCAAACAGGCGATTGCCTGCGGCTCACCAACGGAAAGGGGCTCATGGCCGAGGCCATGCTCACCCGCGCCATCAGGGATTTGAAAAAAGCATCGCAGCCGAAAGCCATGGTGCGCATCCTTTCGGTGGCACAAAAGCCCGAGCCTTCGCTTCATATCCTGGCCGTGGCATTGCCGCATCATGCCGGACGAGCCGAATGGTTGATAGAAAAGGCCACCGAATTAGGCATCCGCCAGATCTATCCGATCATTACCACCCGTTCTCCACTCGGCCGCTGGAGGCCAGCACGGTATCGCCAGCTGATGATTGCGGCCATGCTGCAATCCTATCAGGCTTACCTGCCTGAGCTTCAGGCTCCGATAGCCTTTGAGGAATGGATCCGGTCATGCCCGGCCGCCTGGCGGGGCATTGCACACTGCGAGCCTGCGCAACGTATACCTATCTGGCAGCTTCCGCTCAACGCAGGCAGCAAATGCGTACTCATTGGTCCGGAAGGAGATTTTACGTCGGAAGAAATTGAAATGGCTCGAAAGGCAGGATGGCAGGAGATCTCATTGGGTTATACCCGGCTGCGCACCGAAACGGCGGCTATTGTGGCCTGTGTCTGGATGGCCGCCACCGCAGCTGAACAGGGGTAATCAATTCATCTTAAGAGGAGCTATCATCTGAAACTCGGGTATCTTTACTTCAAATACCCTCTTGGTCATCAGGTTTTCCATCAGATAAGTACCATACATCTTACCCATCTCCGTACGCAGGTTACATCCTGAGACGTACTGATAACGTTCGCCTGCGGCAATGATAGGCTGCATACCTACCACGCCTTCCCCTTCAATTTCGCGTTTTACGCCATTGGAATCCACCACATACCAATGCCGGCGCAGGAGTTTTATGGGAAACACATTGTCGTTTTCAATCGTGATGCGGTAGGCAAACATAAATTCATGACCCATAGGATTTGAATAATCAGGCTGGAAAAACGTTTCCACGCTAATGGTGATGCCTTCCGTGACCTTTTTCATTGTAGGTTGATTTGTGTAAAGATAAATATTTTATGTTACTATCCTGTAAAATTTACACCAATCAGGCCAAACAAAAGGGTTGATCTCTCCGGAAAAAATTCCGGTGATCAACCCTACCTGATGCAACAACCCTATTGCTTCCATTCGGCCGCCGCTCCTTTAGAAAGGGTGAAGGTGCGGGTAAGGTTAAAGCCCCACCGAAACTGGCCCTTTGTCCAGGAAGTAGTGGTATTGGGAATAAATTGATTTTCCAGGATAGAGGTAGCATTGGTGAATTCAATGTGAAACACGTGGCCGCCCGTTTCTACTTCCCAGCCTATGCCAATAGGTGGATAAAAATGTTGGTTAAACTGTTGCTTGTAATAATTGCTGGAAGCTGCGTTGCGGAAAGGTTGCACATAGTCGGCAATGAGGGCCATGCGTTTGTTAATTTTTAATCGGAATCCGGCACCCAATGCAAACAGCTGATGGGGGTCCTGTGGCGTGGTAAGTGCCCGATACAAATAAGTGGGTACCAGCTCTGCCGAAAAGCTTTCCGAAAATTTACGTGCCAGCAGGAACTGCAGGCTGGCACTCCAGCGGTCGCCGAATTGCTGAAAATCAATATTGGATGCCGGAATGGCTTGCCGTTGTGCCGCAATAAAAATGCCTCTGGCAAACAAGGCAAGTGTGAAGGGCGTATGGCCATCGGCAGTTTGATTGAGCAACTGATATTTCCCCGTGAGGTAAAACAACTGGGTCTGAAACTCAGAAACGCCATTCGGGGCGCCTTTATCACGCCCGATGCCGGCCGTTAACCGGTTGCTGATCCCATATTCAAAACCAATCAGCACATCGCTGATGGCGTCCATGCCAAAAAAAGTTTTGCCCCCTCCATTGCTGCCCGCAAAATCACCAAAACGATGTCCTACGATGAATAATAAATCATGAGCATGCAAGGTCTTGCTGGTTTGTAGGTTGACGAGCGTGGTGCCTTTGAATGTGGCCAACACGGGCAAATGAGCAGCTGTGCTGTCGGCAAACAGTTGGCTGAGGTCTTGCTGAGCACGGCCTGCATAAGGGCAACAGCATAATATGATGATCCCTACCCAGGCAAAATATCCTCTCATATTAAGCATTTGTATTCCACAAATCGGATAAACCCGTGGAGAAGTTGCCTTTCGGCTTACATGAAATAAAAAAGATATTCCAGATCTGCATCCAGGCATAAAACAGCGGCTCACGCAAAAGATCAAGAAGCTAAATCTTGGGCTGGAAATGGAGATGGAGGTTAAAAACAGCTAAGCACCCTTATCTGTCTGGGCGTTATTATCTACACTATAGGTGGCGTCAACGGTTACCTGCACCTGTTCGGCAATATCTTTCATCAGCAATCTGGGAATCTGAATATGGTGATCGGCAAGTTTTACCAGGAATACAGCATGGCCGCTTACCTGCTTATTTTTCACGGTTAGCGTTGCTGGCACCGTATAATTTTTGCTAACCCCATGGATCGTTAAGGTGCCTTGCACCTGGACGGGATAATTGCCATCTTTGCTGAGATCGGGCATTTGCAGCACATTGCCCTTAAATTCTGCATAAGGATACCTGTCACTTTCCATGAAATCTTCGTTGAAATGTTCCTGCATCAAACTTCTGCGGAAAGTAAAGCTTCGGATCATCACCTTGAAATACAAGCTGCCATTTGCAGTATTTAAGGCTGAAACGGCCTGATCGGTTTCGGCCTTGATGTCTTCAATAGGTGCTGGCGAATAGAAAGAAATATGGGCATTCCGGCAAATCAAAATATCGGCAATAGGCCTGTCGGATGTCGGCCGATAAAGGCGATGCGAAGGATGAAAAGCCAGAGGCAGGGCAACGCTGAGAAAAAGAATAGAACGCAAAAAAGCAATCATGCGAAAAAATGATTTTGCAAATTAAACGGGATCAGGGTGCATTCGGTTGGCCATGCACCTAATTTTTTGTTAAGGTTAAAAATGATAATTGATAGCAAACCAGGCACCGAAGCTTTGCAATTTCACTTCTCCGTAACCTATTCCAGATAAGGGTAATTTGAAGTAGGGCTCTGCCTGTACGGAGAAATGCGGACTGATATATTGTTCAAATCCGATAGCCAGGTTGCCCACGGAGAAATAATGTTCATTCACGTTGTAGAGCGATACGTGCCAGGGATAACCGGGGATATAGCGTTTATAGGCATATCGGTAATCTTCTTTGCGCATGAAATAGGATGATAAACCCGCACTGATAAACAGCCTTTGCCGGGGGCGGACAAGTAAGTCCCATTGCAGGTTAAGGGGCACGTCGGTGATTTTGCAGGCAGCCTGAATAGCCTTGATGTTTTCCCTTTCAGCCGGGGTGAAGGGGATATGATAATCGTCGGCAGTGCCGTTGTAGTCGGCCCGGGTGAACAACATGCCCGCCTCCAGGTGCAGACGGGGCAGGAGCTTTACATTCAGCAGCCATCCCGTACCAAACGAAGAGTAGCCGGCCGATTCGTCGGGTAATTTGGCCCAGGCAGGACCGGTGGTAAGGCTGAACGACCATCTGTAAGGTGAGGAGTGTCGGAAATCCAGGGCATTCAGGTGAATGGTTTGCTGAACGGGTGTGTGGATTTGCCAGGATAGGGTTGGCGATAAAACGGGCAAATTCGTGGTCGGCACAGCAGATGTGGCCAGTAGGGAATCAGATGCAGGATGAGACGAAAGTTGAGGGATGAGGGTGGCTTGGATGGCGCTGTCGGCATGTTGGGTCAGGGGCAGATGAGCCTGGATACGCGGGACCTTAGCGCTTATGGCCTGTTTTGACGGGCGAAATGCAGGGAATGTGGCGTTGCCTGTAGCAGCTTGCTGAGGCTGTGATGCGGGATGGGGTTGAGGTTTAGTATTGGCACCGGCAATGGAAGATGGAGAAAGGTGCGCTGCAGCTGTATCTCTATGGTTGATTGGGGAAGCACCAGGGATCTCCGGCCTAAGCCAAAGCTTCCAGGTAAGCCAGCCAGCCGCTGTGGCTGTTGCTATGCCCATCCAAAGCCAGCGCCTGAAAAAAATGCGCTTGCCGCTAGGAGAGGGCTTAAGCCGGCGGGCTATTTCCTGCCAGTTGTCGGCAGGCACTTCGGGCTGATGTGCCGAAGCAGCCTCGCGGAATAGCCTGTCCAGCTCATCATCGTTCATATCTGGAGTAAAGTTCTGCATATCTGGAGAGCAACATTTTGCGTAATTTTTCACGGGCTTTAGCCAGATTGGATTTGGAAGTCCCTACCGAAATGCCCAGCTTATGGGCAATTTCCTCGTGAGAATATCCGTCAATCACAAACAGGTTGAATACCATTCGGTAAGCTGGTGATAGGGTTTGTACCATGCGCATCAGTTCGTCGTGGCTCAGCTTATCCAGCGGAGAAGCCTGAGAGGCGGGTTTATGCATCACGGCATGATCAACTTCTTCATGCTGGTGTTTGCGATTGGCCCGGTAATAGTCGATGGCGGTGTAAATCATGATTTTTTTTATCCAGCTTTTAAAGCTCACCACCAATTGTTGATGCTGTTTCTCCGGCCGGAATTGGTGCAAGTGCGTAAAAATTTTCACAAAGCCATCGTTCATCACTTGCCGTGCCTCATCTTCCTGATGAGCATACCGTAAACAAATTGCCATGGCATATCTGCAAAATTGTTCGTACAGTTGTTGTTGGCTGGCAGATATACCTCTCCTGCATTCTTCCAGTAGGGAAGCAAGCTGTTCATCTGTAAGCGGCACCAGGTTGTTGCTTTGTTCTTCCATGAATCGGATAAAATGCCGGCAGGGTTGCGTAATCCTGATAAAATTACGAAAACACGGGCCGACTCATGGAAAAGCAATCCTGCCTGCCGGCAGGCAGGAGTTAAGCCGATGGACTTACGGCTTCCATGACTTCCTGGGCATGGCGGGCGGTGTTAGGCTTCCGGATAATTTTTTCGATGATGCCCTGCTCGTTGATGATAAAGGTAGTACGTGTGGTACCCAGAAAGGATTTTCCCATAAACTTTTTCTGGCCATAGACGCCGTAAGCCTGCACAATTTGTTTGTCGGTATCGGCTATCAGGGTAAAGGGAAGTTGATATTTCTGTTCAAACTTCTGATGGCTTTTTACGGAGTCGGTGCTCACACCAATCACCTCCAGTCCCATTTGTTGAAGTTGGGCATAATGATCGCGGAGGCTGCAAGCCTGGGCAGTGCAGCCAGGTGTGTTGTCTTTTGGGTAAAAATACAGTACCACCTTTTTGCCCCTATAGTCGGAGAGTTTCACGGTTCGGCCGTGTTGATCGACCCCGGTAAAATCCGGTGCTGGATCTCCTTCCTGTAAAGTTGCCATGATCTGAAATTTTAAAGGTTAACGAATAAAATGCAGTTCATACGTTCGGGTATTTTTTGCCCTGTCGCTCACCCGGATGACCAAGGTATGCCTGCCGGGTGGGCAATGTTCATCAAAAGTATAGTAAATCGTGTTTCTAAACTGTCCCATGAGCAGCCATTTCCCGTCCAGTTCAGCTTCATAGCTGGCAACACCACTCAGGTTATCGCTCACCCGGAATCGGATTTCCCGGGCGTGGCTCAGCTTAATACCGGGATATAATTTCGCTAAGGGTTTGATCAGGGGAGCCACCGTGTCGGCTTTCACTTCGAAATCACCAAATCCTCTGAAACGGCCTGCTATCCACCCATTCGAAGTCTGTTCGGCCATGGTGATCTCCTGTTCGCCCGGAGCTTTGCGAATAATAACCAATTTATTGAGCAAAGGTTCAGGGATATCCGGCCAGGGTTTGAGATACAAGGTAAAATCTGTTTTCATGGGAATGGTGGCTGGCGAAAGATGATACACGGGGGCAAGAAGCTGCGGATAGCGGCTGGAGTCAATGCTAAAACGGAAACAGATCGCATCGTAGAGTGCATCGGGCGGCAAATCGAAAGAAAGAGCAGGTTCATCCACAATGTTATGCTGGCCGGGTCGCATCGGGGAGATACAATTAGGGGATGGAGAGGGCTGGGCATTGAGCCCTGGCCTTTGTCTTACGGAAAAGCGCACTACCCGGGTATTGCCGCTGGCGTCCTTTACGGTTAGGGAAAGGTGATGCAGTTTTCCGTCGCTCAAATCAATGATGCCATGTGGGGAATAAAGCTGGTAGATGGGCAGGCGGTTACCCGGGAGAGGGAAAAACAGCTGATAAGGGCGGCCATCTTCCCGCCAGGTTTGGTAGTCCATGTGGGCATTCACATCTTCGGTAAGGGAAAAAGGAATGCTATCGAGCCGGAATGCAGCCACAGGCTGTCCGTTGTCGTCGAGCCGGGCTTCGTAGATGCCAAAACTGTTTGAGGTTCCATTTTCATGATCCAGCACTTGCATGCCGATGCCGATATGGGTGGCATTGACAAGGATTTCGGAAGGTTTTGTGGTCCACTGGCCTTGTACGAGGTGCACGGGTAGCTGAAGCGGACGCTGCAGATACATGCTTTTGTCGCGATCATAGATGGCAATGCGGTACACGGTCGGGGGGATATGATCTTCCACGGGCAGGCCAAAGAGTTGGGGATTAAGCGGGGTTTGCGTGGGAGTATTCCGGATTTCGAAGTGCAAATGAGGGCCTACTGCAGCCCCCGTGTTACCGCTCCAGGCAATGAGCTGTCCGCGGTGTACGGGAAACTGTTGCGGATTCAGGGTCAGGTCAATGGCCCAGCTTTGCTGTGCATATTGCTGTTGTTTCACATAAGCGGCCAGTGCAGGCATAAAACGATCCAGATGACCATAAACCGTGGTATACCCATCGGGATGCTGAATATAAATCACATGGCCATACCCGCTATTGGAAATGGCCACCCGGCTGATATAACCGTCGGCAGCCGCATATACCGGAAGGCCGGTGCGGCCTTGTGTTTTGATATCCAGGCCAGCATGAAAATGATTAGGCCGCAATTCGCCATAGTTGCCTGCCAGCAACAAGGGAATATGCAGGGGCGATGTAAATGCATGCGGATGGGAAAATGGAGCACCCGCAGATTGGGCTGCAGCAGATAGGGAAAAGATTAGAAGCCCGCCCAGCAAAGCTGAAATCTTTAAGATATGCATAACTGTAAAAATACAGGAGCCTCCTACATTTGTAAAAATTCCTGGTCTCGGAGGGAGCAGGTTTAACATGAAGTTAGGATCTTGGCCTTAAAACACGTGTATATTCGCTATGTAAGCATTGTCCCATGTCAGTCAAGCTTGTCCACGTCAGCCGCTATTATGGGGAGCAACCGGCAGTAGATGATATTAGTTTTGAGATACATGCCGGTGAAGTGGTTGGTTTTTTAGGTCCCAATGGGGCGGGTAAGACCACCACCATGCGCATGATTACCGCTTATCTGAAACCCACTGCAGGAGAGATTGAAGTATGCGGCCATAACGTGGTGCATGCGCCTTTGGCCGTCAAACGGGTTACCGGTTATTTACCCGAACAAAATCCCTTGTATCCCGACCTTTATGTGCGGGAGTACCTGCGGTGGATGGCCGATATCCATCGCTTGGGTAAACGGAGTTGGCAACGGGTGGAGGAAGTCATTGCCATGACTGGACTGCAAAAGGAGAGCCATAAGAAGATTGGCGCCCTTTCCAAAGGATATCGCCAGCGGGTAGGGTTGGCGCAAGCCTTATTGCATGATCCGGAAGTGCTGATTTTAGACGAACCCACCTCTGGTCTCGACCCCAATCAAATCATAGACATCCGGCAACTTATCCGGGAGTTAGGCCAACGCAAAACCGTGATCTTATCTACCCATATTCTGCAGGAAGTAGAGGCCATGTGCAATCGGGTCATTATCATTCATCGTGGCAAGATCGTGGCCGATGGTGCCCTTGAACATCTCAGGCAGCAGGCCTCGGCTCATCAGGTGCTGGAAGTGGAATGGGCTGAGGCATTGGCCGAGGGTTGGTGGAAAGAGGTGCCCGGGGTGCAGCAAGCTTATGCAGCACATGCCCATCAATGGCAGCTTATCGTGGACGATGCCGAGGCAGCTCAAAAAAATCTTTTCCGGTATGCTTTGCAGAATAATTTGAATATCATTTCTTTGCAAACCCAGATGCGATCGCTGGAAGAAGTGTTTCACCAGCTTACACAAGCTTAATGCAGGCAATCATCAAAAAATTGTTATACCCATGAGTGCTATTGTTTCCATACATGCCCGGCAGATCCTGGATAGCCGGGGTAACCCCACGGTAGAAGCCGAAGTATTTACCGAAGATGATGGATATGGTATGGCTGCAGTGCCTTCTGGCGCTTCCACCGGAGTGCATGAGGCCATTGAACTGCGGGATGAGGATAAGCAGAAATACAGAGGAAAAGGTGTAGAAAAAGCCGTACAGCACGTGAATGAAACCATTCAGGAAGCATTGGTGGGATGGGAAGTCACCGACCAGGAAGGGATTGATCAGACCATGATTGAGTTGGATGGCACAGCAAACAAATCAAAGCTGGGCGCCAATGCTATCCTGGCGGTAAGCCTGGCTGCGGCCAAGGCGGCGGCATCAGAACTGGGAATGCCATTGTATCGCTATGTGGGAGGGGTGAGGGCCAGCCTTTTACCCGTGCCCCTGATGAATATCCTTAATGGTGGCGTGCATGCCGATAATAAGATCGATTTTCAGGAATTTATGATTGTGCCCCATGGAGCTTCCAGCTTCAGCGAGGCCTTGCGATGGGGCGTAGAAATTTTTCACAGCCTGAAAAAAGTGTTAAAACAAAAAGGCTATTCCACCAATGTAGGCGATGAAGGTGGCTTTGCTCCTGACCTGCAACATAATGAACAGGCAATAGAGCTGGTATTAGGCGCGATAGAGGCCGCTGGATATCAGCCAGGTAAACAGGTGGCCATCGCCCTCGATCCCGCTGCCAGCGAGATGTACGTGCCGGAAGAAAAGAAATATCGTTTTTACAAGTCTGACGGCCGCATGCTTAGCCCTGCTGAAATGGTGGAATTTTGGGCATCCTGGGTGGAAAAATATCCCATTGTGTCGCTGGAAGATGGCATGGCCGAAGATGATTGGGAAGGCTGGCAGCTGCTCACCAAACGCCTTGGCAACCGCATCCAGCTGGTAGGCGACGATATTTTTGTCACCAATGTAAAACGCCTGCAACAGGGCATTGCACAAGGGGTGGGCAACAGCATCCTCATCAAGGTCAACCAAATCGGGACCCTTACCGAGACCATTGCCTGTGTACAAACAGCCCAACATCATGGCTATACCACCATCATGAGCCATCGCTCCGGCGAAACAGAAGATACCACCATCGCCGACCTGGCCGTGGCACTGGGATGTGGACAAATAAAAACCGGTTCGGCTTCAAGAACCGACAGGATTGCCAAATACAACCAGTTGCTCCGGATAGAAGAATCTTTGGGAGACCTGGCGCGTTTTCCCCAAAATCTGTATAAATTACCATAGTTTTTACGATAGATGGCATTGCTCCATGAATCGCTTACCTGCCTGGTGCAAGAACAAATATTTCCTATCTACCCTGATTTTCGGGGTATGGGTATTGTTTTTCGACCATGATGATCTCATCACCCAATGGCATCTCAGCAGCCAGATTCGGGAACTGGAACACAAAAAGGCCTACTACCAGCAGCAAATTCAGCTAGCCGAACAGCAACAGGCTGCCCTGCAGCACAACACCATGCAACTTTTGCAATTTGCCCGTACGCATTATTATTTTAAACCGCCCCAGGCCGATCTGTACAACGTAGAATTTGAAAAAACCCATTGATTGCGACAATAATTTGAGGGGGCCATCGTTTAATATTCGATTAACATGGGAAAGATGGTTTCACCTCAAATTTCCAGTTCATGGCCAATTTTACTCCGGAAGAAAAATTTTCTCCAGATGATGGACAACGCCAATCCTCAATCGAAGAAACAATTCGCAGCCTGGGACTCACGGGCGAAGAAGCTCAGGCAGCCCGCCAGATTTTGGAACAGTTGGATCAACTGCAAATTCCGCCCGATCCGGCCACCATTCGGGCCATCCTGCTACACGCAGCCCTGAAGAAAAACGACTCCCTCTCTGAACGTATCCAGGGAAAATAATTTGTACCCTCCTGTTGCTTACATCCCCTATTTTCTGATGGCTTCATTGAATTGATTCTGCAAGAAGTGAAGAGGTAGCGTATTTTTGCCAGACATGAACGCCAAAGAAAAAGCAGCCTTTCTGACAAGTTATTTTGAAAAACATTTGCCGGATGCGCAAACCGAATTGCAATATGCAAATCCTTATCAACTGTTGGTAGCCGTAATGCTGTCGGCCCAATGTACGGACAAGCGGGTGAATCAGGTGACGCCGGCCTTTTTTCGGGCCTTTCCCGATGTATATGCCTTGGCTAAGGCTCAATTCGAAGATGTGTTTCCTTATATCAAAAGCATCAGCTATCCCAATAGCAAGACCAGGCATTTGATTGCCACGGCACGGGCTATTGTAGAACAGCATGGAGGAGAAATACCTCGTGAGGTTGAAGCATTGATGCAACTCCCTGGGGTGGGCAGAAAAACGGCCAATGTGCTCACGGCTGTGTTATACGAACAACCCAACATGCCAGTGGATACGCACGTATTCCGGGTTTCGCATCGGTTAGGGCTGGTGCCTGCTTCAGCAAATACACCTTTAAAAGTGGAGCAGCGCCTGGTGAAATTATTTCCACCCGAAAAGATCCACAAAGCCCATCATTGGCTGATCTTGCACGGACGATACATATGCCTGGCCCGAAAGCCGAAATGTGAAATATGCGGGCTCCAGCAGATTTGCAGCTATTACCAGCGCTTGCAACGAAAGGCGGTCCAGCTTAACCGGGGCACACGGGCTTCGGGAAATAAATCCTCAAAGGCCTCTTAGGGTTGGGAAGCGGGCAGCCAGCCATTGCTGATTAGCCAGTTGCGCAGCCTGTCCATCCACTGATCAGGCGTGTCGGGATTATGCATCCCAAAACCATGAGGCCCTTTTTCATACAGATGCATTTCTACCGGCACACCGTGGGCGTGCAAGGCAAGATACATGGCCACGCTGTTGCCCACCTTTACGCCGGGATCGGCAGTGGACTGCATGATGAAGGCTGGTGGTGTTTCGGCCGTTACCTGCATTTCAGCAGAAAAATCCCGAATCTGTGCTTGCGTGGGATGTTCGCCCAACAAATGGATCCTCGAGCCCATATGGGTTAGGCTATCGGTCATGCTGATCACCGGGTAGCACAAAATCATGAAATCGGGTCGCAGGGAAACATGTTGGGGGTTGTCAATAAAATTTTCCGAAAAACGCGTGCCGGCCATGGCCGCCAAATGTCCACCAGCGGAAAACCCCATGATACCTATCCGATCGGGCTGGATATGCCATTCCGTAGCGTGCTCGCGCACCAGCTGAATGGCCCGCTGCGCATCCTGGAGGGGGCCGATAGATTTCTGGATCATAATCCGGTCGTCGGGCAGGCGATATTTCAGCACAAAGGCTGCAATTCCCCATTGCTGAAGCACCCGGGCCACATCATACCCTTCGTGCTTAATAGCCAAGATGCTGTATCCGCCACCCGGGCATACGATGATGGCTGTTCCCGTGGCCCGTGCCGGATCGGGAAAATAAGCCGTTAAGCTAGGTTGTGTGACCCCACTGACGCGCACAATGCCGTGTGCATCGGTGGCCGACACCTCATGTACAGCCGTGTCAGGCTTTGCATTGGGAATCTTTCCCGGATACAGAGGAATCACCTGCTGGGCATGAAGCGCTATGGGATAAATTCCGGAAATAAGCAGAACAGCAATAGATTTACGGATAAACCTTTTTACCGGCATCATGCCACAAGTATACGACAATCTCCTATAAATCCATGCTTTACCTTTAATTTGATGGCATCAAATATTGCCATGTTTGCAGTGATCCCTGAAGGGAGATCATAAAAAAACGCCCGCCGGAATGCAGA
>JADGHY010000034.1 GCA_019683625.1 Thermoflavifilum sp.
GTTTTGGATTAATGAGCAGGCTATCATTTTATGAGCGGAAAATCATTTCCCGATAGGTAACAATATGTTTTTTTAGTATTATTGCGCCTGATTTTCGGGATACCATGTTTTTTGCGCGCATCATCAAAAAATTAACAACTGTTCATGCAACGTTTCCGCAGAAGATTCGTTCTTGTTTCTGTGATGCTGCATCTTCCCGTATCTTGCTTGAGATGTTTGATCATTCCATATATTCATAAACATTTGCATTCATGAAGTCAACCTTCTTGTACGGATATGTTGTTTTAGCAGGTGCCATGCTCATCGCAGGCTGTCATAGCAGTTCTTCCACTGTTACGTTGGGCAACTGGATCCGGCGTTCCGATTTCAACGGCGTAGCCCGCAGTGGTGCGGTTTGCTTTGTGATCGGCGATACGGCCTATGTGGGGACGGGTTTTGATGGTACTAACCGGCTTTCTGATTTCTGGAAATTTGATCCGACGGTCAATGGAGGCTATGGCGGATGGATACAAATTGCCGATTTTCCAGGCGCTGCGCGCAACGGTGCCGTGGGTTTTGGGGTAAACGGCAAAGGATATGTAGCTACAGGCTATGATGGAAATAATTATTTAAATGACTGCTGGATGTATGATCCGGCCACCAATAGCTGGACTCAAAAGGCCAGCATGCCCACCAATGGTCGCTTTGGGGCTGTGGCCTTTGCGCTTAATGGCAAAGGATATGTGACTACGGGTTATGACGGAAATTATTTAAAGGATTTCTGGGAATATGACCCTTCCAATGACCAATGGATTTTGAAACCCAACAGCCTTGGCGGCAGTAAGCGTATGTATGCCATGAGCTTTGTGATCAATGACACCGCTTATGTGGTAGGGGGTGTGAACAACGGGGCCCTGGTAGCCGATTTCTGGGCTTATGATCCTTCCCAGGATACCTGGATCCGCAAAAGAGATATTGCCAATACCAGCTCGGCTTCTTATGATGATACCTATACTTCCATCGAGCGGCAACAAGGTGCAGCGTTCGTGATCGATGATACGGCCTATATTGCCACGGGACAGGCTGGTTCCAATACCAATACCACCTGGCAGTATGACCCCAAAACCGACCTTTGGTTGCAGCGCACCAATATTGAATTTCCTACCCGCGTAGGGGCTGTGGGCTTTAGTGTGAAGAACCGGGGCTTTATTGCGTTGGGCACACCCTCGCAGGGAAGCCTGATTGAATACGACGACCTGCGCGAGTTTCAACCCAATGTACCCGATAACACAACCGATGATTGATTATGGGAAAAAAGGAATCCTTTTCCCATTCCACACAGAAATATCGCCTGTTTACTTTCGGTGGAGCTCTTTTGCTCTTAGCACTGTTTATTGTTTACATGCATACACTGGCACCAGCACCCCCTTCGCCTGCCAAGCCTCACGAGGCAGATTCTCTTTCGGTACAAGTTATTGCCATGCGGGTAGATTCGGGATGGGGCTATCAGATATGGATCAACCATCATCCTTTCATTTACCAGAATCAAATACCAGCCATTCCCGGGCATCAGGTGTTTCAAAACCGGGAAGAAGCGCTGCGTGTAGGTGAATGTGTGGCCAGTAAAATTCTCCGGCATCAGTCGCCCACCATCACGGTAGCAGAACTCCAACAGCTGGGCATTTCCGAAGCAAGGCCCTGATTTAGCCATTCTCTATCTTTTCAGCCAACAACCGCCGCATTGTGCAATGAACTGAAGGAAAATTTGTATTTCTCCTAATCATAAAATCAGCAATTTTACTGCCTGAGATGACGAAACTCATGATCATATATACAGGCGGTACTGTGGGCATGATCTATGATGAAAAGAGTAGATCATTGCGGCCTATTAGTTTTGGTGAAATCCGGGATCATCTGCCAGAATTGTACCGATTGGGATATCATTTTTTTGTCCATCCGTTTAAACCTCCGATTGACTCCTCGAATATGCATCCTGACCGATGGGTGGAATTGGTGGAGATCATTGAACAACATTACCATTATTACGATGGGTTTGTGATTTTACATGGCTCAGATACCATGGCTTTTACCGCCTCGGCACTGAGTTTTATGTTGGAAAATCTGGGCAAGCCCGTGGTGCTCACGGGCTCACAATTGCCTATTGGCCAGATTCGTACCGATGCCAAGGAAAATATCATTACAGCTCTGGAAATTGCGGCCACACGCATCAATGGTCATGCGGCCGTACCTGAAGTGTGCATCTATTTCGATTTTCAGCTGTTTCGGGGAAATCGCACCAAAAAGTATAATGCGGAAAAATTTGAAGCCTTTTATTCGATGAATTATCCGCCGCTGGCCGAAGCGGGGATCACCATCAAATACCATCATCCGTTTATTTTGCCTCCGCCCACCGAACCCATCCGCATCCATAAAAAGCTGGATCCCCACGTGAGCGTGTTGAAGATTTTTCCGGGCATTACGCCCGAAACCGTGGATGCCGTGTTGAACACGCCCCATACGCGTGCCATCATCCTGGAAACATTTGGTAGCGGAAACGCACCCACGGCTCCCTGGTTTATCCGCAGCCTGCAAAGGGCCATTAAAAAAGGAAAAATTATCCTGAACATTACGCAATGCGATGGGGGCTCCGTGGAATTAGGGCGCTATGAAACGAGTGAAAAACTGCTGGAAATTGGTGTGGTAAGCGGTTACGACATGACTTTTGAAGCGGCTATCACGAAGATGATGTTTTTATTGGGACAGGATTTGAGTACCGAGGAAATCGTTTGCCTGCTGCAAAAACCCTTACGAGGGGAGCTCACCTTGCCGGAAAGCACCAACAGCAAGGCTGTCCATAATTACTGGACCAATAGCCCTCTTTCTTGAACTGGCTTATTGGATGAGCCTCCAGAGTTCGTTGAAGATGCGGCGGGTGCGCTCAACCTGCCCTCTTGCAGCAAACCGTTCATAGAAACCATCCATCCGGAATCGAGGTTTCTCGTCCATCCATGGCCGAAGCCGTTCTGTCCACCTTTCTATACGATCTTCCTCCGGCTCGGCATCGCCATGCTGCACCAGTTCCACGGCCACGCGAATCATGGCCTTAAGCGTCACCGGCTTGGTAATCATATAGCGCTCATGATCCCAGGCATCGCCCCATACAGCCATAGCCGCGCGGAAGAAATCCCGCAGAATGCGATAGCGATAGCCGGCTTCCCGGCGCAACTCATGGCCGTCGCCTTCCCAGCCTCGGGTCCAGCGCCATAATTCATTAAAGAGCTCGGCCTGTAATATCCATTTCTTCTGTTTGCTTCTTCCTCCCAGCCGGTTGATTTTATATTGAAACGGACTATCGTCTTCGGAATAAAGCAAGTCGGCAATGCGGGCTGCCAGCTTCTTATCGGGCGAAGTCCAGGCAATCTTTTCATACAAGTCAACCAGATGGCTTTTATTGATACGCGTAGGCGTGCTGTTGATCACCACAAACATCTCAGTAGCAAACTCCTGGGTGCGGCCATCGAAGATTATGCAGGGCACATCAATCTGGCGAGATTCTTCGGGATGTTTTTCCAGATAAAAATGCAAGGCTGCGAGCCGATGTTGTCCATCGATGATGATGAAAGGTTCTTTTGGCTCATGCAAATTTCCCATGTGCTCAAATCCGGCAATAGGCTCAAATACCAGCACTTCCCGCGTGAACAACAAGACGGTGCCGGGTATCGGAGGTTGGCTTTCGGCCGTTTCATAAAAATTTTCAATGGCCTGAATCTTTTGCCGGGAAGGTTCACGTTGAAAAGCGGTATCGCTCCTTTCGATTTTCGCAATGAACTGAGCAACTTCATCATGAGGTGATATACCTGAAGCTTCCAGAACCTGCTGCCGATCTCCATAAAACCGGCTAACAAATTTGACATGGCGCAGCAAATCTTCTGCAGGATATGCTACGAAATAAAAACGATTGTCTTTCTGACAAATTTGGGTGGCAAGCATGGGCAAACAGATTAAGGGTTGTGCAATCAGCCGGCAAGCTAAAAAAACTCAGCTGATTTCACAACCCTAATTGCGAAACAGCAGGTGTCCCGCGTTTCAGCTTGCGCAACAACTCAATTTGTGGACATCCTTAGTAAAAGCAAGTGCGGCAAGCTTAATGCCCTCCTGTAGCGTAAGATACGGAAAAAGCTGATGGGCAAGTTCACTTACGGGAATGCGATATTTCATCACCAGGCTAAGCGTCATGATCAGTTCACCCGCTTCTGGGGCTAAGATGCGGGCTCCCAACAATTCATCGGTCTCCGTATGCCGGATGAGTTTGATAAATCCACGCATATCCCGTGCGGCTATAGATCGTGGTACATCGCTGAGCGGTAATTTGCTTACTTCATGGGGCAAACCAAGCTGTGTGGCCTTGGCTTCATCTATGCCCACGCCGGCCACCTGCGGGTCAGTGAAAATCACCCAGGGCAATACCGTATAATCGATTTGTTCAGCATCCCCGCCAAATGCATGGCCAACGGCTATTTTTCCTTCATGAGCAGCTGTATACACATAGGCCGGCGTGTTGGCCACATCTCCAACGGCATAAATATGCGGCACAGAGGTTTGCATATATCCATTCACTTCAACGTGTCCATTGGCAGCGAGCCGCACGCCCAGCTGTTCCAGACTCAGGTCTTCCACATTGGGCTGAATCCCCGTAGCCACCACAATCTGCCCGGGTTCCAGGAAAGTGTGGCTTTCTCCATCAGGGAAAAGGCCATGAATCAAAATGCCTTCCGGCTTGCGTTCAATAAGTTTGGCCCGGAAGCCTGGCCAGATCTCAATGCCTTCTGCTTGCATATAGGCTGTCAAGGCCTCGCTGATATCGGGTGTCTGGCTGCGCAAAATTCGATCGGTAAATTCAATGATGCGTACCTTCACTCCCAACCGTCGGTAAGCCATGGCGATTTCGCAACCCACATAGCCCGCGCCCATAATGGTAAGGCTTTCGGGTTTTTCCTCCAGGTTGAATAAAGTTCTGTTTGTCAAATACCCTACCTCGGCCAATCCGGGAATGGCCGGAATCCGGGGTCGGGCCCCCGTAGCCAAAATAATCACATCTGCATCATAAGCCTGCTGATCATTTACCACAACGGTATGTGCATCTACCAGTTTTGCCCTACCCCTGAGGATGGTCAGCTGCTCAACATCTTTCACCACATCCACATATTTCTGTTGCCGCAAGGATTTCACCAATTCATTTTTATCCTGTATCACCCTGGCAAAATCAATCGAAACACCGGCGGGTTGGACACCCGGAAAAAAACTATGCTGGGCATGATATGCCGCTTCTGCAGTACGGATGAGGGTTTTAGAGGGCACGCAACCCACATTCACACAAGTGCCTCCGATAGGAAGCCCATCATTAATCATTAAAGTTTTTATACCCAGCTCTCCGGCCCGAATAGCGGCTGCAAAAGCTGCAGATCCCCCGCCAATGATGATGAGCTGATAAGCATGGCTGCCGGTGTTTGCCACAGCGCCCTGATCCCTTACCGTCATTTTCTTCACCCGATACTGCGGCGTCTGATTGATGAGCGATTGAATGTGGGCTTCTTGAATAAGATTGGGATCGAAACTCACCACACCCTTTCCTCCGGGAAAATGCACCTGTACTTGCTGAATACCAGGCTGTTGTTTTAATAAATTTTCAATTGTCCTTGCGCAATGCACGCAGGTCATTCCCGTAATTTCCATTTCTGCTTGCCGAATTTGTTGCATATACTCCATTTAGAATTTTGAAGATAATTTTTCACACTGGATGCATTGTGCCTGATATCCCAGTTTTTCAATGAGCTGTACAATTTGTTTGTCGCTAATCTGATGGCGATCAAATTGCACGACTGCCTGATTACCAGGATAGGCTAAATCAACGGACAATACCCCTTTTGTTTTCGATAAGGTTTGCTGAATCATCTTGGAACAAGCTGCGCAGTCTATTCCCGTGATCCGAATCACGGCTTTGTATTTGTCAACAGGATCAAATGAACACACCTGTTGCTTTGCAGCCAATGGTGCAGCACATAGCTTATCCAGGCACGCATGTGGACTGGCAAATAAGCCAGCTGCAACAACAAAGGAAAGCAAGATCATCGTTTTCATACGCTTGATATTTTGGATTAAACCATACCAATTTTAACATGTTAAAGCCCAATGTATCAGAAAGCCTTCTCATCCGCAACAAGTATTACCCCGTTGGGCTGAGCCACAAGATGATTGTTTCTCACAGGTTTGGCAACTTTGGTCATACCATCTGATGGCTTGTTCGGCTTTTTCTGGTCCGATGTATTTTTCTGTGATCTGCAACAATGCGGTTCGAAAAGTCGTTTGTTCATCTCTTATGAGTTGTGCTACAGATCGGGTTTTCACCAGTTCTTTCTGAAAATAACGAGCTACTTCCTGTGCTAATGCCTGTTCCTGGCCTGCGGGAATGAGTGCATGCCGGACAAGCATATTTGCATAATGGTGGGCAATGGTTATGGCTTCTTGTCGACTCAATTCATCTACTTGCGCTCCTTTCAGCCAATCATGATTCGGAAAAGGATTCAGATATTTAATAGCCATTTGCTCATCCACTGGTGTAGCTTTCAATCCATATTCCTGCAACACCTGATCTACAATAGCCGGTTGCGGCTTGCTTTTCCAGGCAATGGCCATCATGGTTCCTTTGCGATAAAGCCAAGCTCCCTGCACTGCAGCCTGTTTTTCCAAGGCCAGCAAAACAGGCTTGGCCCGGCTCCCGCATCCAATACTGGGATCAGCATTACAAACAAGAGCCACTTGATAAATGCTCATTACTGGGCGATTGGGTTTTGTAGAATCTGATAGTGTAAGATATCTTTCGCCTTGGGGTGTATTTTCGGCAAAGCCCAATATAGGCATCAGCTGAATGAGCATGCCCGGGATCGATAGGAAAGATAGCCGTGTCATCATTGTTATTTTTTATTGGTGTATAAAAATTATCGCTGAACCATTTCCCATTGGGCAACCGGATAACCTGTTGTTTGCACGGCAGAATCAATTTGTCGCACGTTTGTGAGCCTCGGATTAAAAATTACCCATGCCTTCTTATCCGGATAGCTTACCCGGGCGTTTACCACTCCCGGTACTTGCATGATCATATAGCGAATGGCGCGTGCACAGGCTTCACAATCCATGGAAGGTATTTGCAGGATGGCCTGTACAGAAGAATCCATACCTGTTGCAGAAAGCATTTCCGGTTTAGCAGATGATTTCGCAACCCGCGATTTCAACAGATTACCGCCATAATAAGGAAAACCCAACGCCAGAAAAGCAAACAAGGTAATCATCAGGAGAAAGGTGGTGGATTTCCAGAATGATTGTTTTTCCCCATCTGTACAACAATCGGTTACGGGTGGGCAACAAGCTGCATCGGTTTCTGCAGACAATGCATCCCCGCCATGAACTGATGAAACCTTTCTCAAGCGAATCTTTCTGCTGAGGTGCTGATACCAGGCTATGGCCAGCACAATTACGGTGATGCCTATCAGATAAGGCCTTGCGGGAGCCAGCCAGGAAAATGCAGAAGCCAGGCTTGCACTACCCGCCAGTACAGCCAGAACAGGCGTGATGCAGCAAAGCGATGCTGCAACGGCCGATAAAATCGTAACACCTAAAATTGACTTTTTCATCTTGCATTCGTTTTTAGGCTTGTTTTCTGCTGAGAATCCAGGTAATTGAAAAATGGCTTTAACAGCGGAAGATGCTCAGGGTCTATCCGATAAAAGATCGTTTGTGCTGCTCTTCTGGTTATCACCAATCCCGCATCTTTTAATTTGCGCAAATGCTGCGAAACCGCCGGCACACTCATGCCCAACATATCGCTTAAATCACAAGGGCAAAGCTGATCCTCGGCATATAACAAATACAAAATCTGAAGCCGCACTTCATTGCCGGCAAGACTTAACACCTTGCTAAGTGTTTGAATGGCTTTGGCTGTCTGTTGCAAGCGGTTGCGTCCGTCGGCAATCTGCCGAGGGTCAGCATATACCCGAATACAAGTCTGTTGTTTGGCCATGATTATAATTGATTTAGGTTAAATTGTTGATTTTATCCTTCAGATGCAAATATAATATTTCTTATTTAAGTAAATAATTAAATAATTATTTTAACAAAACGGCAACACAAAGATTACCCTGCCTTACAAATAAAAAAGCTACCCGAGGAATCGGGTAGCGCAGCGATGCGACAACTTCTGCTTTAGCCGTCGTTTAAGTAAACCACCTGAAGTTTTGTCCTGCCTAAAGAAGGCGTTTAGAAATTAGCGGGTAACCATTTCTTCTGTTTATGTGTATTTTCCTGTTCCCGCAGGTCCTGCATGATCTGCAGGCGAAGTCCTTCTCCCTGCGGCTTCACTTGATTGGGAATAGTGAATGAGCCGCAAATCGTTTTTTCGCAAATACGGCAGTCTACATCTTTCACCTGCACCAATAAACAAAAATATACCGTACCTGTGCAGCAAGGAATATGCAATATATTGGGCAATACAAACGATAGCGGAATATTCACGCCGCTGTTGAGTGAGGTGGGACTGCCCAGTGACCAGACGAGTTGTTGGTTGACAAAAGGCGGATTGGGATTCTGCAAGACAAGCGGTCCACCTGTGCTTCCTGCAAGATTGAGCAGCGGCGAGGTGAAGTGCATCGTATAATCACCCAAATTATTAGGCTTGCAATCCTGGTAATTATATTGGATGTGATAATCCATAAGGCTAATGCTCACTTCCTGGATGGGCAAGTTACCTGCACTCAGGTTAAGAACAAATTGTGCCAAGGTAGAAGTAAACCCTGCTGGTTGCAATTGCAGATTCAGTTTTTCCAATGTACAGCAAAGGCTTTTTTTCACACACACGGGGCCATCTTCATCCTGAATGGTTTGATGCACGGCATCCGTGGTGGTGCCTTTACCCCTTGCCAGCGGATTGCAGCATTGGGCAGAAGTATCTTGCGGATTGCGTTTCACATTTAACACCACAACGGCACATTCTCCCGGCTGAATGGTGGTGGATGGCGGGAAAATGATATTGGGCGCCGAGTAAGAAACACTCACATTTTGTTGTCCCTGACTTGTATGAACGAATCCACTTATCCCCTGCAATTGCACACAGGCGGGTAATGCATCTTGTACCTGAAGCTGGGAAAGTGCCACGCTGCCCACATTGCAAAGGAAAATCTGATATTGGAATGATTGGCCGGGATTTACAAACCCCGTAGTGCCCAGTTGGCCATTCACATTCACTTTTTTAGAAACATCAATCTTGGCTAATCTAAGCACATTGTAGGGTGTAGGGGCAGAAATCTGTCCGCCCGGGCCATTTAGCGTTGCCGTATTCGTATAATTTCCAAAAGATTGCGGTTGCACTACTGCATCAAAACTAATCACGAGATAATAAGCGCTATCCAGATCACAATTACCCGGCATTCCATTGATATTCCAGCTTAAATTCTGGGTATTATTGCCGGTGTAATTTACCCATGAAGGCTGAATGGTATCTGGGTGAGAAAGGCCGGGGAAGCAAGTCCAGGGGTAATTCACATTGAAAGCACCCATGCCTGAAGTGTAATGAATACTACCCGGTACCAGTTGCAGATTTTGCGGTGTACCCAAAAAGTCTGTAAGGGTATAACCCGTCAGAGGAGCTTGTCCATGGTTGATGATCACAACCTGGAATGGAATTACATCGCCTACATTAAAGGATTGTTGGCCATTTCGGATGCATTTATGGATGAAAGGAATGGCTTTGGGTGTTTGCACGGTAAAGGTATCACACGCCAGAGCCGACCCTTGATATTGACCTGCGGGAATAGACACCCCGCAACTGTTTGCCGTATCCGGAAAACTACCGTTGGTGTAATTCAGATATGCACAATTCCGGATCAAAGTGCCCGGCGGCGCCGTAATGGTGAAACGCACATCAATAGTCACACAATCATTTAAGAAATATTGCCCAGGAGTGGAAATAAAAACAAGATTTTGTGGGGCACTTGTAAAATTAAATGTTTGCGTGCCTGCAGTTACTGGATAGCTGTTGGTTCCGGCCTGCAAAGTACCACTTACCGGAGAGCTGATTGTGATGCTGCTCACCTGAATGCCTGCGGGAAAACTATCTTTGATCACCATTGAATCTAAAGGCACATTGCTTCCACAATTGCCACAGGCAAGGATCCGATACCAACCTTCACAGCCTTGCGCCCAATTGATGTAACTCGGATACATCCTGAGTTTAGAAAAGCAAATCGCATAATTTGGTTCTTTTACCAAAGTCACCGTGTCGCAAGACTGGCCTTGCAGGGTGGCACAACAAAATGATTTTAGATTTGTGGCCGGCAAAGATTTATATTGAGTGGGATTGGAATAAGCCTCACCATCATTTTCTGGTGCAGGTTGCGATATTTCTCTTGCTGACGGATTGGCCGGATTCGGATTCAAAGGATTGGTACTCACAGTGGGTTTGCCCAAACAAAAATCATATTTCACACAATTGGTTACCAAGGTGCCGGCAGGATCGCAGTTTTTGGTCCATACATGGTAATACACATAAGTATTATACACCGAAATGGTACCTGTTTGCCAACTTGCAGCAGCAGTGCCTAATCCGGTAACACCTGTTGCACCTGCAACCTGTGTGATCACATTACTTCCTGTAATCTGATCTGTGATGGTGCCGCTGTAAATATTCAAATCACCTATGCCGGGATTAGGATTGGTATTTTGTATGGTGATACGCCACAACACATATCCTCCGGAAAGATTGCCCCATATCCTTTGCTTGCTTACCTTCCAGTAGTTCTTGGCTATGGCTTTTAGCGAAACAGAAAGGGTACAGCTATCAACCTGATTGCCACAAGTGGTTTTAATGGTTACCTTAAACAAACCTTGTTCTCCGTTGCAGGTCGTACCAGGTAAGAAATGAAAAGGAACATTTAAACCATACCCATTGGTTGTGGGAACAGCAGTAGTATTGCTAAACACAGGTGGGTTAGTAGAAGTTTGAGCAAATTGTATGGGGCTGGAAGCAGGTTGATTGCCCAGGGTAAGATTGCCTGAGGTTTGGATACTGATCTGGTAACCGCTGCAATTCTGATTCCCAAGGCCAGGCAGGGTAATGTTCAGGTTAAAATCCTTACCCGACTCAATGCTATCCAATGGGGAACCGCTGGCGCTCACCAGACTTACATTTACCGGGTATTGATTACCTTGTAAATTGCAACTTGCCTGCCAACTCTGCGCATATAACTGGGCAGAAAATAACATAACCCAGAAACATACCACATAGCTTATGCCTATCTTTTTCATAGCTTACGGCTTTTGATTGGAAAAGTTTAGACAAATGGTGCGCGTACAATACCTGCATGCGTCATAATACACTTTCACTTCCAAACAGATTTGGTATTGGATCTGGCAACAGGACGGATCTAATCCACTGCTGGCTGCAGGCAAGCTCACCACCAGATGAAAAGGAACAGGTACTCCGGCGGGTACGGGTGGGCTGCTGATCCACTTCAATAATTTAAAGACATTGGGATTACCTGCTGGCGCATTGCCAAAAACAAGATTTGCTGTACTGCCATTCACGGTTGTTCCGCTGCTTAAAATCATGCCATCATGTTCGATGCTATCTACTACGGCACAGCCCCCTGGATTGGCAGTAAAAGAAAAGGATTGTATAGAAAATGCCAGGGCATGGATGGCTTGCGGATTGACCAGCACTTGCCCTGTTATATCGAACAAATGTGGATCTGATGCACTCGCCTGTACCTGTGTTTGATTGATTTGTATTTGCATGCTGTCACAATCATGGCAAATGCATGATGGTAAAGAATCCCCGGACAGGATATTAACCGTATTTTGTAAAGCATCATTCCAGTTGCCATGTACGACAAAATAAGCTGTAGCCTGGCTGAGCGATGATGGAGTATAGGTAAAGGAAATACAAGCCGTTTGATTAGGGGAAATGTAAACAGGAAGATTGGTTAAATTAGAAATCGTCCCTGCGTTGGTGGGACTGGAAGTGATGCTGGTGTAGTTAGCCTGGCATCCGGTAGTATTCGTAGTGGGTGTATTCTTCAGGCAAATCTGCACTTGGTATTTGGGTAAACCCGTTTGGGCATCCCATCCATCACAGCTGATCATTATGCTATCTATCACCGTTCCGCAGCTGGCTGTTTGCACGGAGAAAGGAGGTTCCCCTGACGAATGACCCGTGGTGGTTTCTGTTACTTTCCAGCTATAATAACTATTCTTCCGAGAGAGTTGCATCCTACTTTTTTCTTCAGCCGGGATCATAAAAGGCCGGTTGGGTTGCACGATGCCAGAAGCCACACGTGCAGTGACTGTTCCGTTTTCATCCAACTGAAAAATCTCAATCTGGTATTGGGCCTGTGGCGGAGGAGTTCCTTCCACATGCCAGCGAAATGCGGGGATATCATTTATGCTGCGGAAAACGGCATGCGGGCGTGGCTCATCTAACACAATCCGAAACGCTTGTTGCGGATGAGGCTGCTGAGCCGGCATCACGGTGCGAGTCTCTGTGTAACCTGAAGGTTCGTGAACTGAATGAATGGTGGAAGATTTCGTTTTAATCACCAACGACAACCCGATCTGCCCGAAGAAAAACTGATGTGGGATGGCATAATTGTGGGTTTCAAATGGTGCAATCTGCGGATTACTCAGCTGATACTGAATTTCCCGGGGTGATAAATTAAAGTTTACTTTTGAGATGTTTCGCTGTCGCACCGGGAAGCTATAGGGTTGTTGCCAGAAATAACCTCCTTTCAGATACAAGCCTAA
>JADGHY010000035.1 GCA_019683625.1 Thermoflavifilum sp.
TACCGTTTTGTTCCACCGCCCAGTTGAGCAACACCTCGCTGCCCAGCAGCGGATGTTCACGCACAAACGCAGTAAAATCTTCTATATGCTCTTCTGGCACACTGATCTGAGCATTAATACCTTCCGGGGCAATGTATACACGCCCCAGGATCTGCCAGCCGGTAAACTGCTGCAGCAATGTTTCCCTAAAAGCTGCCGGATCGGCAACCGGAACATATCGGTAAAACGACACCACCCGCTCCCTTCGCGGCCTATTGTTTCCGTCATGCGAGGAAATGATTTCCGGCATCATCTTGCTATCGGCTTCATGAATAAATCTTCCAAAATCGCACAGCAAAGGAGTTTTACCCATGCATGGCAAAAATACCGGATTTAGCCGGCATACATCCTCATATCGGTTCATGAGGCATTTCTTCCGCAGCAGCTCTGGACTGCAATTCCTGCAATTTTTCTTTTCCGTAGGCCAGGCGAATGATTAATACAAACAGCACAGGCACCGTGAATATGCCCAGCAGGGTAGCGGCCAACATGCCCCCCAATACCGTAAATCCAATGGTTTGCCGGGATACGGCGCCGGCTCCCGTGGCCAATGCCAGCGGAGCCACACCAAAAATGAAGGCCAGTGAAGTCATCAAAATGGGCCTAAGCCTTAGCTGTGCTGCTTCCAGGGTGGCATTCACCTCCTGCATACCCCGATCTACCCGCTCTTTGGCAAATTCCACAATCAAAATCGCATTCTTCGCCGCCAGCCCGATAAGGGTTACCAACCCAATCTGGGCATACACACTGTTCGACAAGCTTGGGGTGAAAGTCAGGGTCAGAATAGCTCCGAATGCAGCCAACGGCACGGCCAGCAGCACGGCAAACGGCACCGACCAACTCTCATACAAGGCTGCCAGCAACAGAAATACAAAAATCACCGAGAGCATAAAAATATAAACCGTTTTTGAACCGGCTTGAATTTCTTCCCGGCTTAACCCTGAAAACTCGTAACCATAGCCATTAGGCAACACCTGGGCAGCCACCTCCTGCAAAGCCTTGATGGCATCGCCGCTGCTGTAGCCCGGAGCAGCATTGCCATTTACTTCAGCAGAGCGGAACAGGTTATAATGCGAAATCAACGGTGCTGTTTCAATGGTTCGGTAGCTCACCAGATTGCTCAGGGGAATCATTTGTCCCATGTTATTCCGCACGTAGTAGTCTGACAGGTCACGGATGGTATTGCGATATTGCGTATCGGCCTGAGCTACCACCCGAAAGTTCCGGCCATAGATGGTGAAATCATTTACATACGAACTACCCAGATAAGTCTGCAAGGTGCTATATACATCGGCAATATTCACCCCCATTTTTTCGCATTGATCCCGATTCACATCCACCCGATAAGATGGCGTATGTGCCGTGAAAAAAGAAAAGGCATTGCTGATTTCCGGACGCTGGTTGGCTGCAGCCACAAAACGCCTGACGACCGACTCAAAGGTCTGCAGGTCGTCGGTGCCGGCCCGGTCTTCAATTTCAAAGGTAAACCCACCTGTGGCTCCAAGTCCGGGGATGGCAGGAGGCGGTATCACCACAATATTGGCATCCTTGATAGCCGCAAACCGCCGCTGTAGCTGGCCAATAATCGCAAAGAGCTGCTCGGATTTGGATTTTCGCTCATCCCAGGGTTTCAACTGGCAAAAAATCGTTCCGCTATTCGATTTGGTGGAAAAAGTCACCACATTCAAACTGGCCAATCCAGCAAAATGACCTACACCTGGCGTTTGCTGAAGAATATGCATGATGGAATCGAGCACCTGCACCGTACGGGTGGTAGAAGCTGCCTCTGGCAA
The DNA here is from genome assembly GCA_019683625.1 of Thermoflavifilum sp. GTDB lineage: Bacteria > Bacteroidota > Bacteroidia > Chitinophagales > Chitinophagaceae > Thermoflavifilum. The sequence goes on from JADGHY010000035.1 coordinate 1,833, forward strand.
TTCAAAGGTGATGTATAGCCGGCCTTCATCTTCGGTAGGGATGAAGCCCGTTGGTTTATGTTTAAACAATACAATAGCTGCTACAATGATACAGATCAACAGCACTACCACATATTTTGAAGCTGCTATGGCTTTGCGTACACCCACGGTATAATTCAGGGTTGTTTTCCGGAACCAGCGGTTAAACAGGTAGAAAAACCGGTTCAGCCCGCGGGAATGCTCATCAAATTCCATGGGCTTCAGCAAGAGCGTACACAAGGCCGGCGTGAGCGAGAGGGCCAGGAAAGCCGAGATCAGCACAGAAATAGCTATGGTGATGGCAAATTGCTGATAAAGTTTACCCACAATGCCGGGAATAAATCCTACGGGGATGAACACCGATGCCAGAATCAGGGCAATGGCGATGACAGGCCCCGAAATATCCTTCATAGCCAGCATGGTTGCCTCCTTGGCGGGTATATTGCGGCTGCTCATATAATGCTCCACGGCTTCGGTTACCACAATGGCATCATCCACCACAATACCTATGGCCAGCACAAAGCCAAAAAGCGTGAGTTTATTGATCGTAAAGCCCAATAGCGTGAAAAAGGTGAAGGTGCCGATGATGGACACGGGTATCACCAGCACCGGGATCAGCGTGGCCCGCCAGTTCTGCAAAAACAGGAAAACCACCAGAATCACCAAAATCAAGGCTTCGATGAGGGTGATGACCACTTCGTGAATCGAGACCTGGATCACCGATACCGCTTCAAAAGGTATCATGTAATCCACATCGTTGGGAAAAGTCTTTTTGAGCTGTTTCATGGCATCCACCACCCCCTGATAGGTTTCCAATGCGTTGCTGTTGGGGGTTTGGAAGATGAGCAAGAAGGTAGCCCGTTTGCCATCCACATAAGAATAGTCGTCATAGGAAAATTTCCCCAGTTCCACGCGGGCCACATCTTTCAGGTGCACAATGGCGCCGGTTTGCGGATCGGCACGAACCACCACATTGGCAAAGTCTTCAGGTTTGCTCAGCCGGCTGTTGGTGAATACCGTATATTGAAAAGCCTGAGTGGTATCTTGAGGAGGCATGCCGATGGAGCCAGCGGCCACCTGCAGGTTTTGTGCCTGCAGGGCTGCAATCACATCGCCGGGTGTGAGCCCGAGGGCAGCCAGCTTATCGGGCTTTAGCCAGACACGCATGCTGAAATCAGCTCCCCTGGTGAACACATCCCCCACGCCATTTACCCGAAGCAAGGCATCTTTCACGTAGATATTGGCATAATTGCTGAGAAATTCGGCGCTATGGGTGCCATGGGGGGAGTATAGTGCCACCAGCATGAGGATACTGGGATTACGCTTTCTGACGGTAACCCCCAGGCGCTGCACTTCTGAAGGCAACTGCGGAGCAGCCACGCTTACCCGGTTCTGTACATCCAGCGCCGCAATGTCCACATTGGTACCCAGGTTAAAGGTTACATTGATGCTGCTGGTGCCGCTGCTGGTGCTGGTGCTTTGCATGTATTCCATGCCCGGGGTACCATTCACCTGGGTTTCAATGGGAGTGGTTACCGTTTGCTCCACGGTCTGCGCGTCTGCACCCGTGTAATTAGCCGATACGGTGACTACGGGAGGAGTAATATCCGGATATTGGGAAATGGGAAGATTCAGGATTGACAATACGCCCAACAGGGTAATGATGATGGCAATGACAATAGCCGTTATGGGTCGTTTGATAAATATGTTTGCAATCATAGTAGCCTCAATTCAAGTCCATGAAACGCGAATGCCTCAAATCAATGGGGAGAAGATGGCCTGGCCGTATTTGTGCTGGCGGCAGTGGAACCCGATACGATGACGTGGGCACCCTGCCTGAGCCGCTGTGTGCCTTGGGTAACCACCATTTCTCCGGGCTTTAAGCCCTGCTGCACCACATACTGATCGCCAACCGGATATCCCAGGACAATCTTGCGTTGCACGACGCTGTCGCCCTGAACCACATACACGAAGTATTCCCCCAGCTGTTCAGTGACGGCCACCTGAGGCACCAAAAGGGTGCTGGGTGGCAGATGATTCGCTACCCGAACATTGCAATTCATTCCGTCGCGCAGCAGGTTATGCTTATTGGGAATCAACAGCCGCACGGTGATAGTACCCGTTTGTGGATCCACTGCCCGGTCAATCACCGAGATCGTTGCCGGCTCCGGATAGAAAGAGCCGTCGGCAAGCTGAATCATAAAGGTGGAGTCTGCCCGATGGGCTGCGGCATGCGCCAGCAGATCGGAAAAATGAGGGATTTCCTTCTGATCCACCTGAAAATCTACTGCCATCGGATCATACGAAGAGATGGTGTTTAGCAAGGTCTGCCCGGGCGTCACCAAGGAGCCAAGTTTCACCTGTGAGATCCCAATGATGCCGCTAAACGGAGCCACGATGCGGGAATAACGGAGATTCGTAGCTACCTGATTCACGTTAGCCTTTGCGGCGGCCACCTGGGCCTCGGCAGTTCTCAGATCGGAAAGCGCATGGTCGAGGGTCTGTTGAGCAATGGCATTCTTCTGGCTCAGCTCCTGATAGCGTTGGGCGTCTTGCCTGGCGCGTTCCAGATTGGCCTGTGCCACCTGCAGATTCGCCAGCGCCTGTTGATAGGCCGCTTCATACTGTTGCCTGTCAATCTCATAAAGCTTCTGCCCTTTTTCAACAAACTGCCCGTCTTTAAAGAAGATACCCGTTATATAGCCACTCACATCCCCATGCAACTGCACCACATTCAGGGCTTTAATGGTACCGGGGTAAAACTGATAGTAGGTAGCGGGCTGGGTGTGTACCGCTACGACACCCACTGGTACGGCCTGAGGCACCATCTGTGCCTGCTTAGCCCGATGACATCCGGCTATCAGCAAGCTTATGCCTGCCGCTGCAACAGAAGCCGGAATAGCTTGGGTGATAAAGTCTCGCATCCGATTCATGGTGTAACACTTCCTGTTTTATGGTTGAACAGATGAGGTTGCCGAAGAAGCATAGCTGGCCACATCAATCAAGCCCATGGCTTTTTCCAGGTCCAGCTTGCTCGACAACACTTGCAACAATGCATTCAGGTAATTGAATTCGGCCGTGCGCAGATCTGTCTCGGCCGTAATCACATCCAGATAGGTTTTCACACCAGCCTGGTATTGCAACGAAAGGGTTTCGTACACATCGCGGGCCATGGCTAAGTTTTCTTTCAGGGTCTGCCAGGTGTACAAGTTGGACTTATAGTTGGCTAAAGCCTGCTCATATTCCGTGCGAATCTGATGTTGCAGCGCAAGCAGGGCCAGATCGGTTTGTTGAATCTCCAACTTGGAAATAGCAATATTTTGCAGGCGCTTGGTGCCCTGAAATATCGGCAGGGATAGTTGAATGCCAACTAATGAATTCGGAAAACTCCGGCTATACACCTTTGAAAATTCATCGTTTAAATAAGCCAGGTTGTAGTTGTAAAATGCAGAAACCGAAGGCAGGAGACTCCACTTATTGTATTGCCATTCATCCACCAACAGGCGTCGGTTGGTCTGGAGCAATTGATATTCGATCCGATTGGCATATTGCAACACCTGAGTAGTATCGAACCACACGTTCCGATCCATCTGGCTGGTATCATAAGCCAGCTCAAAACTGCTATCGGCAGGAAAGCCCATCAATTGTTTCAAATATACATAGGCTACCTTCACCTGCTGGGCCACGGCCTGGCGATTGGCAACGGCATTGTTGAGTGCAATCTTTGCCCTTTCATAATCTGTTTTGTCGACCAGGCCCGACTGATACTGGGCATAGGCATCTTCCATGCTTTTCCGCAGGCGCAGAATATCTTCTTCGGCAATGTCGAGCTGGCGTTGGGCAATAAGTACGTTGTAATAGGCTTTGCTCACATTCACTATGGTATTGATCTGATCCTCCACAATAGATTGGGCGGTTTGCTTTTTCACGTCTCCTGCCGAACGTGCGGCCAGCATCACATCCCGATTGAACAGGGTCTGATTCACCGAAAACGTGAGGGTGGATGAGTTGGTTACCCCCACCTTCACTTCGCGCTTGGGCCCGTTGGGGTTAGTAAAGTCGGGGAATACGGAGGTGGGCAGTTGCAGATAATGCTGCAGATCGAAACTCAACCCGATTTGCGGATACCAGTCGGCCAGCTTGCTGCGAATGGTATGCAGGGTAATGTCCCGATTTAGGTACGATTGTTGAAGATCAGGGCTATGCGATAAGGCGTAACCCACACAATCGTTTAAGGTTTGAATAGAGGAAGAAAGGGATTGGGAACTTGCGTGTACAACAAATATGGCTGAAAAAAACTCAAGACCTATCAACAGTGCAATTGCTCTCATGCTATTGCTTTTAATAGACTTTGCTGAAACCTGGTTTACGATAAACCCATCATGTTCATTTGGTGCTGCCTGAGCTTCAGCCCGGCTTTCTATACTGGCCGGCCCGCAATCTGGCCACCGCACAGTGGTGTGGGCATCATTCATGTACCAGAAGGAGCAGTTAAAATGATCGGCAAATTTAGGTGCTTCGGGGAGGATGATCAAAAAATCTTGATTAGCGGCTTTTATACATGCAAGTTTTTTGCTTTCATAAGACAAGAAAAAACAATAACATGACGTTTATACCAGTAAAATGTTTCTCCATGCATGCCGGCAAGCCTTTGCAATTTTTATTCGTAGGATGCTGTTTCACCATCCAGCTCATGTCTTTATCCGGGCAAGCGCAGGACAGAAGCATAGGGTTGCTGTTGGGTTTGAGTAATTATACGGGCGACCTGCAGTACAGGCGATATACCTTTAAGGAAGCCCATCCGGCTGTTGGCATTTTTTATGATCAGGAACTGAGCGCCCATATTGCCCTTAGGGGAATGTTGTCCTATGCAACCATTTCCGGAGATGATCGTTACGGCAAGGATAGCACTACTATCCTCCGCAACCTGAGTTTTCAATCGCATATTGAAGAATTGCAAGTGAACCTTCGTTATCAGCTCTGGGATCTGCATGAAAAGGGTTTTACACCTTATGGCTTCGTGGGCCTGGCAGTATTTCATTTTAACCCTACCGCCCTGGATACCAATGGCCAGCGTGTGTCGTTAAGACCTTTAAGCACAGAAGGGGAAGGCCTTGCTGCTTATCCCGATCGCAAGCCTTATGCACTCACCCAGTTGGCCATTCCTTTCGGAGGAGGCTTGCTTTGGGCCATCTCTCCCCGCGTACGGTTAGGATTGGAACTGGGTCTCCGCAAAACATTTACCGATTATCTGGATGATGTGAGCAAAACTTATGTGGATCAAGCTACCTTGCAGGCTGCTAAAGGGCCTCTGGCCGTACGCATGGCCTATCGCACCAACCAGCTTCCGGGGCATCAATCCGATCCCTATCCTCCCGATGGCACACCCAGAGGGGGAAAGTACAAGGACTGGTATTACTATACGGCTATTACGGTGAGCGTAACCTTACCCCATAAATTCCGCGGCATGAAGGACGTGCAACGAAATTTTGGACAGAGCGGGGTGCCCTGTCCGCCCCTGAAATAAGCTCAACTGAAACTTTCTTTCTTGCCAGCAAGCAAGTACAGCACGGCCATCCGGATGGCTACGCCATTTTCTACCTGCTGCAGGATAATGGAATATGGCGAATCGGCCACTTCTGAGTCCAATTCCACGCCCCGGTTGATGGGGCCGGGATGCATGATTACCACAGGCTTTTGCAAGGCGTCTATCCAGCTGCGTTTGATGCCGTAATACAGATTGTATTCGCGCAGTGAGGAAAACAAAGGTCTGTTTTGGCGTTCCAGCTGGATGCGCAACACGTTGGCCACATCACACCAGGCGAGTGCTTCCTTTACCTGATAACAGACTTTTACCCCGAATGCTTCCTGAATGTATTTGGGAATCAGCGTGGGTGGGCCAGCCACCATGATTTCTGCACCCAACTTCTTCAAACAGTAAATATTCGACAAAGCCACCCTGGAATGCATGATGTCGCCAATGATGGCCACACGTACACCTTTCACCTGGCCCAGTTTTTCCCGGATGGAGTAGGCATCCAATAGTGCCTGTGTAGGATGCTCGTTGATCCCATCGCCCGCGTTGATGACACTGGCGGGGATATGCCTGGCCAGAAAATGCGGAGCCCCGCTGGCCGAATGCCGCATCACCACCATATCTACCTTCATCGCCAGGATGTTGTGCACCGTGTCAATAAGCGTCTCCCCTTTTTTCACCGACGATACACTGGCCGAAAAATTGACCACATCCGCAGAAAGTCTTTTTTCGGCTAGCTCAAATGAAATCCGGGTACGGGTGGAGTTTTCAAAAAACAAATTCACCACGGTAGTGTCGCGCAGGGTGGGCACTTTTTTGATGGGGCGACTCAAGACTTCTTTGAACTGATCGGCGGTTTGAAAAATAAGCTCAATATCTTCAACGGTGAGGTCGCGAATGCCCAGCAGGTGTTTGACCGAGAGAGACATCGGGAGGCAAAGGTAAGCAACAGTTGCACGCCAAGCAAATTGCAGTGGATTTTCAGGGTTTTTGCCGCTATTTTGCAGTAGTTTGGCAAATGATTGCTCAACGATTTGCATCATATCTTTTAACAATGCCCACATTTACAAACGTGATGATTCATCCTACGGCTGTTGTAGAGGAAGGCTGTGAAATCGGCGAAGGTAGCCGTATCTGGCATTTTTCGCACCTGATGACAGGCTCCCGGATAGGCCGGGAATGCCATATCGGGCAGAATGTGTTTATTGCTTCGGGCGTGGTGGTGGGCAATCGGGTAAAGATTCAGAATAACGTGTCGTTATACACCGGTGTCATCATCGAAGATGAAGTATTCCTCGGCCCCTCCTGCGTGTTCACCAATGTGCGCAACCCACGCAGTGCCATTAACCGGAAACATCAATATCAGGCTACCTTGGTAAAACAAGGAGCTACTATTGGCGCAAATGCTACGATTATATGCGGGAACGAGATTGGTGTCTATGCCTTTATTGGCGCCGGTGCGGTGGTAACCCATCGGGTGCCGGACTACGCCCTGATGGTAGGTTGCCCTGCCAGGCAAATAGGCTGGGTAAGTGCTTTTGGCCACCGCCTGCAATTTGACGGGCAGGGACAGGCTATCTGTCCGGAAAGTGGAGAACGCTATCGGCTCATCAACGGAAAAGTGGAAAAAATCAGCTGAGCTGATATATTCAAGACGCCGATGCCTGTGCCTGAACCCTGGTTTCCACATAGTGCAGCTGTTCATCCCGGGGCGTCATGCTGGGCATGATGAGATGGATAAACAGCAAGGCCACCAGATATAAGCTGCCAGCCACCAGGAAAGCTATAAAATATCCACTCTTCTCGCTCTGATCCAGCACATGTCCTAGCCCAAAATTGGCTAACACGCTGGCCAGGGCACCTATCATGCCCCCAATGCCCACCACCGAGGCGGTGGCTTTTTTGGGAAAAACATCGGAAGCCAGCGTAAAGGCATTGGCCGACCAGGCCTGATGTCCACCCGCTGCCAACCCAATCAGCAATACTGCTATCCATTCATTGGCCGTCTGTGTGGCAAAGACCACCGGCAGGATAATGATGCCGCAGATGAGCATGGCTATCTTGCGGGCCCTGTTGATGGGCCAATGTTTTCGCTTAATGAAGTAGGAAGAAAGCCATCCGCCGAAAATACTTCCCAAATCGGCCATCAAATAAATGATAATCAAGGGCAAAGCCAGGCCTTTCAGCTCGAGCCCAAACTGATGATTCAGGAAAAATCCGCCCCAAAACAAATAAAACCACCATACCGCATCGGGCAGTTTAGCCACGGCAAAAGCCCAGGTTTCTTTCAGCGGCAGCACCCGCCACCAGGAAATCCGTTCTTCGTTTTCTACTTCGGTATCACTCAGAATATAAGACAATTCCTGGAAAGAAACTTTTCTGTGCTTTTCGGGTTTGCGGTAGGTGGTCAGCCAAATGATCACCCAAATCATGCTAAAGGTGAATGTCAGGCAAAAGGCATATTGCCAATGCTTGCCGGTATTGCTCACGATCAAGGGAATTACCAGGGGAGCCAACACGGCGCCCACATTGCTTCCTGCATTAAAAATGCCCGTGGCCAGTGCCCTTTCTTTTTTGGGAAACCATTCTGCCACGGTTTTGATGCAGGCAGGAAAATTGCCCGACTCTCCGATGCCCAACCCAAAACGCGCCACAGCGAAACCAATCCAGCCCATGGTGCGGTTTACAAAGGCATGCATGAGGCTGAAAAAACTCCAGATCCCAATAGAAATGGCATATCCTGCCCTGGTGCCCACCCGATCTATGATGCCTCCCATGATAAGCATGCCCACGGCATAGGCAATCATGAAGGCAATGTTGATGTAGCTGTACTGGGTATTGTTCCAATGAAAGATATTATCGCGCAGCGTAGGACCTAAAACCCCGATAATGCTGCGATCCATGTAATTAATCGTCGTGGCAATAAAAAGCAAGGCCAGGATGCGCCAGCGGAAAGGTCGAACCTTATCAGCAAAGATTTGGCTGCCATGTGATGCAGGAGTCATGTATATGCAGTTTTGAGCTCGTGAATGGTTTGCAATACTTCGCGGCTAAGGTTTTCGATGGTGGCATAATCTCGTTGTTCCATCAGCTTTTTGCTGATGAGTTTACTTCCCATGCCCACGGCACTCACGCCGGCTTTAAACCAGCGTTCCAGATTTTCCCGGGTGGTATCCACTCCGCCGGTGGGCATGAACTTCAGCTTAGGGAAAATGTCCCGGATGCTGCTCACAAATTCCGGGCCCAGTAAGCTGCCGGGAAACAGCTTAATGAGCTGCAATCCCTGGTTTTCGGCAGCCATGATTTCGGTGGGTGTCATGCACCCTGGGGCATAGAGCAGGTTCTGTTGAATGGCAAATGTAGCCACATCGGCCAGGTAACCCGGGCTCACCAGAAAGTCGGCACCTGCGGCCACATATTGTTCGGCTTCCCTGAGTTGCTTGATGGTGCCCACGCCCAGCCACATATCAGGCATCTCCTGATTGCGCAGGGCTATGAGCGCCTGAAAATTCCGGAAGGCGGCTTCACCCCGATTGGTGTATTCCACGGCACGGATACCAGCCCGGTAGATGGCGCGGAGCACTTCCCGGCTAATCGTTTCATCGGCATGAAAATATAAGGGCAAAATACCTTGCTGCAGTATATGTGCTGTAACCTGTTGTCTGTCGGCCATAAGCATATTGTTTAAAATACCAACATTATCGCTGCACCCTTCCGCTGGCATCCCCTTTCATCAATTGCAGCACTTCTTCCAAGGTGGCATGATTCATATCTCCCGGGATAGTATGTTTCAATGCGGAAGCGGCTACGCCAAATTCGGCTGCCTGCTTCATATCCATACCACTCAGCAAGCCGTAAATAAATCCACTGGCAAAGCTATCGCCACTGCCCACCCGATCCACAATACGCACCTCATATTTGCGGGTATGGTAAAACTCTTTCCCGTCGTATACCAAGGCACTCCATCCGTTATCGCTCGCACTATAGCTCTCCCGCAGGGAGGTTGCGATATATTTGAAGCCAAACTTCTCTCTCATCTGGCGAAACACATCCTGATAGCCTTCGAGGTTCAGCTCACCCTTGGTGACATCCGTATCTTTTGCCTTGAAGCCTAGCGTAGCTTCTGCATCTTCTTCATTCCCGATGCATACATCCACGTACTGGCAGAGCCGGGTCATCACTTCCCGAGCCTTTTCTTTGCTCCACAGCTTTTTCCGGTAATTCAAATCTATACTCGTGGTGATACCTTTTGCGCGGGCCGTTTTCAAGGCATGTTCCGTGAGAGCTGCTGCCCGATCGCTCAGCGCCGGCGTGATGCCGGTGGTATGAAACCAAACAGCACCTTCCAGAATCCGGTCAAAGTCAAAATCTTCCAGGGTAGCTTCGGCTATGGAGGCATGGGCACGGTCATAAATGACCTGAGAGGCCCGCATGGAAGCTCCTGTTTCCAGAAAATAGATGCCCAACCGTTCACCTCCCCGGGCAATGAATTGGGTATCTACCCCATAACGCCGGAGATGGTTAATGGCGGCTTGCCCTATTGGGTTATTCGGTACTTTGGTTACAAAGGTGCCCTGGAGGCCATAATTGCAAAGGGCAACCGCCACATTAGCTTCTCCTCCCCCATAAGTCACATCAAATCGTTCGGCCTGTACGAACCGTTGATAGCCTGGCGTAGAAAGCCGAAGCATAATTTCTCCAAACGTGACAACTTTTTTCGACATAAAGCTTAAATTTTTTATTGTTTTAATGCTTTTTCACGAATTACAAGATGGTTTTCACTTCCACCACATCCATGTCATTGTACACCTGATTCTCTCCTGCCATACCCCAAATGAAGCCATAGTTGCTGGTTCCGCAGCCAAAATGCACTGACCATGGGGGCGAGATCACGGCTTCATGATTGGCCATCACCAGGTGGCGGGTTTCCTGAGGGCGGCCCATGAAATGAAAGACACGCTGGGCCTGCGGCACATCGAAGTAAAAATACACTTCTGTTCGGCGGGTGTGGGTATGAGGGGGCACAGAATTCCATACGCTACCTGGCTCCAGCATCGTGAGCCCCATCACCAGCTGGCAGCTGCGCATGCCCTCCAGATGAATGTATTTGTAAATGGTTCTTTTATTGGCGTTTAACCCATCACCGGCTTGTACGGGCGTAGCCTCATCTTTTTTCATCACCTGGTTAGGATAAGTTGCGTGTGCAGGCGACGAGAGCAGAAAAAACACGGGAGGGTTGTGCGGTGAGGACGCCTCAAAACTCACCTTACGGGTACCTTTTCCCAGATACACGGCATCTAACTTATCCAATGCAAAAGATTTCCCGTCGGCATGCACTACACCCGGCCCGCCCACATTGATC
>JADGHY010000036.1 GCA_019683625.1 Thermoflavifilum sp.
AAGCTTTGATGCTCTGTTTTTTGCTGGGTGCCATGATTTGCACATTCCATGTAAAGGCACAGGTTAAAATTGGTTACATTGACATGCAGGAGCTGATTCAGTCAATGCCTGAGACAAAAAATGCAGACTCGGTTTTGCAAAAATTTGCCAATCAGCTTCAGCAGCAAATTCAATCGGCACAGCAGGAATATCAGAACAAGTTGATTGCCTATCAACAACAGGCCGACACGCTTTCCGATGCCATTAAAGAAATCAGGACACGTGAATTGAGCAATATGCAAAAGAATTTGCAGGATTTGTCGCAGGCTGCTCAAGACAGTTATCAACAAAAGAACCAGCAACTGCTGCAACCTATTATTGAAAAAGCACAGAAGGCCGTGCAGGAAGTGGCCAAAGAAAAGGGATATACCTATGTTTTTAATAAGCAACAGGATATTTTGATTGTGGCGCCCACGGCCGATGATTTGTTGCCAGCTGTGAAAGCTAAGCTGGGCATCAAATAAGCTGATCTTTTTTGGTTTACTTTAAATATTTTGGGGCTAAGAATCAGGTAGGTTCTTAGCTTTTTTTATGCCTATTCCCATGTATGCCTATCAACCCATCGGCATTTTTGATTCCGGCTATGGTGGCCTCACGGTGATGCGTGAAATTGTGAAGGTGTTGCCGGAATACGATTATGTATATCTGGGCGATAATGCGCGTACGCCTTATGGCAATCGATCCTTTGAAACGGTATATCATTACACCTGGCAATGTGTGCAGTATTTATTTTCCCGCCATTGTCACCTGGTGATTCTTGCCTGCAATACGGCTTCGGCCAAGGCTTTGCGTACGATTCAGCAACGGCATTTGCCGGTGACCTTTCCGGAAAGGAGGGTGCTGGGTGTCATTCGGCCAACTACTGAAATCGCGCAGCAGTTTACCCGCAACGGGGCTGTGGGCATTTTAGCCACAACAGGCACCGTGCAATCGGCCTCCTATGTCATTGAAATCCGGAAGTTTTTTCCTGCCTTGCGCGTATATCAGCAGGCTTGCCCGATGTGGGTGCCATTGGTTGAAAACAATGAACATGAGGGGCCGGGAGCCGACTATTTTGTAAAGAAATATCTGGATCAGCTCTTTCAGCAAGCTGCTGATTTGGATGCTCTTATTCTGGCCTGTACGCATTATCCGCTGTTGATCCCCAAGATCAAAGCATACCTTCCTGATGGCGTGCAGCTCATCTCACAAGGTCCCCTGGTGGCAGCCAGCCTGAAAGATTATTTGCGTCGTCATCCGGAAATTGATCGGCATTGCTCAAAATCGGGGCGAAGGGAGTTTTTAACGACAGACTCTGCTGCACTATTTGCCCGCCAGGCCAGCATTTTTTATGGTGAGCCCGTGGAAGCACAGCAAATCAGCGTGGAAGGTTTATGAAGCAAAGCCCAAAGAAGCATTTTTTAGAAAGAGTTTTTTGCCTACCTTTGCCATCCATTTCAAGGCGTTGTTATGAAACGAACCTATCAACCACATCGTCGCAGAAGAAAAAGTACACATGGTTTTCGCCGGCGCATGCGTACGGCCGATGGGCGTAAGGTATTGGCTCGCCGCCGGGCAAAAGGTCGCCATAAGCTCACGGTTTCCGATGAAAGAAACGATCGGCTTAAATAAGCATTGAATGGCGTTTGCTGATTCGGTATACATTCAAAAAAGCAGAGCGACTCAAAAAGCGCAAACTCATTGAGCAATTATTTGCTCAAGGACGCAGCCTCTCCGTATTTCCGTTCAAAGCATTTTGCGTTTTCCCTTCACCATCCGTTCAGGATTCCCATTATCCCGCTCAGGTAGCTTTCAGTGTGCCCGGAAGATATTTCCGAAAGGCCACCCAACGCAATCGGATTAAGCGGTTGATGCGGGAAGCTTACCGATTGGAAAAGCATCGGCTTTATACCTATTTGCTGCAAAAACAGATGCAGTTGCATTGGATCATCATCTATCAAGGCAAAGAAATGCCTACATTTGAGGAAGTGCGGCAAAAAATGCAAATCCTTATCAACCGTGTGATGCAATTGGAGGAGGGCGAAAACCATGTGCATACTCCATAATCTCAATCGTTGGCTGGCCTTGCCATTCATTGGGCTGATTCGACTTTATCAGTTGGTGCTCTCACCTTGGTTGGGCAACAAATGCCGGTTTACGCCCACCTGTTCAGCTTATGCGCGCGAAGCCCTGCAGAAATATGGTTTATGGAAAGGCGGTTATCTCTCCATCAGGCGCATTCTGCGTTGTCATCCCTTTGGGGGAAGCGGTTATGATCCGGTGCCCTGAGGTTTTCCCCAACTTATAAGCTAATGAATAAATCCGTTTTTGCTTTTTGTGCCAAACAATAAGTCCGATAACTTCTTTAGAAGAGCTAAGCGGCATTTGTTTAGTTAAGAAACAAGAGAGGCAAAATAGCAAGCAGGTGCGCGATGATAAAGGAATTTTCTGTATGATGACTTAATTGTGGAACAGCAAGGCCGTAAAACGCGGAATCATAGATAAAGCAAGCGGTTTCATTTTCTAATTTTCTGATTTTGTGTAGCTTTGTCCCGTTCTTTTCAAGATCAGGGGGATAAAGGCTATTGCGGCATTTATCCTGAAATCACGATCCCATGAGCGATTCCATGACGCACGATGTTCACCTCTGGCCTTTGCTTTTGTATGCTGCTCTGGTGTTACTAACGGCCGCTGGTATGCTGCTGATCTCGCATTTTCTGGGGCAGCATCATGAAGAGCCAGCTACGGATGAGACTTACGAATCAGGCATTCCGGTAACAGGTTCAGCCCGTTTGCTTTTTCCGATTCATTTTTACATCGTAGCCATGTTTTTTGTGGTGTTTGATCTGGAGGCGGTGTTTATTGTAGCTTGGGCCATTTCGCTACGGCAAGTCGGTTGGGCCGGGTACATAGGAGTCTTGATTTTTATTTTGATTTTGGTGGCGGTCTTGATTTATGAGTGGCGTATAGGTGCCCTGGATTTTGGTCCGAACAGCAAAAAGATATTAAAAGCCTATCACAGGCGCATTCAGCAAAAACAGCAATCCTCATGAACTGGTGGACAGCTAAGATAAATGAACCCACGGCGGGCACTTCGCTGTTGGATGAAGCGGTGAAACGCACGGTGGTGCTCACGCGTCTCGATGATTTAATCAACTGGGGCCGGAAAAATTCGATCTGGCCTTTCAACTTCGGGCTTTCCTGTTGTTATGTGGAAATGGCCACCAGCATCACCAGTCGCTATGATGTAGCTCGTTTTGGTGCAGAAGTGATTCGCGGAACACCCCGTGAGGCTGATTTAATCATCATTGCCGGGACGGTGTTCATGAAAATGGCGCCTATCATCAAGCGGTTGTATGAGCAGATGATGGAGCCCCGTTGGGTGATTTCCATGGGTTCCTGTGCCAATTCAGGAGGCATGTATGATATCTACAGTGTGGTACAGGGGGTAGACAAATTTTTGCCGGTGGATGTGTATGTGCCTGGTTGTCCTCCAAGGCCCGATGCTTTTCTGGAAGGGATTACATTATTGCGCGAACGAGTGGGTCAGGAAAAAAGGCCATTGAGCTGGGTGATTGGCCCTCAAGGCGTCATCAAACCTGAAAAACCATCCATGCGCGACCAAAAGCAGGCTATGCGTGCACAGATGACGGAGATCAGGCCTCCGGACGAAGTATGAAAGCGAGATATTGAAAAAGCGATTTCGGCCCGGCCGAAACAGATTCAGGGTTCCTTTTGTTGATCTGTTGTTATATGCATTGATATGTCAGATATTCCATCCATATTGGAGCAACAATTTCCGGATGCCATTCTGGCTCAGCAAGCAACCAAGGACGATTTCCCTACCTTATGGATAAAACCGGCTTATATTCGGGAGGTGTTGCATTATCTGAAGCATGAAATTGCGCAGCCTTATCGGATGTTGTATGATCTCACTGCCATTGATGAACAGGCGCGCACGCATCGGGAGGGGCAACCCGAAAGCCGGTTTACGGTGGTATATGTGTTGTTTTCTTTTGACCGGAATACTTTTTTGAGGCTGAAGATCCCATTGACGGATGAACAGCCTGTAGCGCCTTCTGTAACCGGAGTATGGCCCTCGGCCAACTGGTATGAGCGGGAGGTATATGACATGTTTGGGATTCGGTTTGAAGGGCATCCCGATTTGCGACGCATCCTGATGCCCCGCACCTGGAAAGGGCATCCCTTGCAGAAATGCCATCCTGCCCGGGCCACCGAAATGGGACCTTTTCAGCTGCCTCAGGAAAAGCAGCACGAAGAGGAAGAGGCTTTGCGATTCCGGCCGGAAGACTGGGGCCTGAAACCCGAAGAGGTGGATCCGGAACATTTCATGTTTTTAAATCTAGGTCCGCAGCATCCCGGCACCCATGGCGTGTTGCGCCTCGTGCTGGAGCTCGATGGAGAAGAGATTGTGCGCATCATCCCTGATATCGGGTTTCACCATCGCGGAGCCGAAAAGATGGGCGAACGCCAGTCCTGGCATACCTATATCCCTTACACAGACCGGGTAGAATATCTGGGTGGCGTCATGAATAACTTCCCCTATGTGATGGCTGTGGAAAAGCTGGCAGGAATTGAGGTCCCCGATCGGGTAAAGGTGATCCGGATCATGATGAGTGAACTGTTCCGGATTTCCAGCCATCTGGTATGGTATGGCACCTTTGCTCAGGACCTGGGCATGATGACGCCGGTGTTTCTCATGTTCAATGATCGCGAACGCATTTTCGATATTGTGGCGGCCATTTGTGGCGATCGCATGCATCCAAACTGGTTCCGGATTGGTGGTGTGGTGCAGGATTTGCCGAAAGGCTGGGATCGGCTCATCAAAGATTTTTTGGAATATTTTCCCAAACGCCTGAAAGAATATGACCGGATGGTCATGCGCAACCGGTTGTTCCAGAAGCGCACCATCGGCATTGGCATCTACGATACCGAAGAAGCTATTGAATGGGGTGTCACGGGTCCGGGATTGCGGGCTACGGGCATGGAATGGGATTTCCGGAAAAAGCAACCCTACTCAGGTTATGATCAATTTGAGTTTGATGTGCCTATTGGCAAAAATGGCGATTGCTATGATCGGGCCATTGTACGGGTGGAAGAAATGTGGCAAAGCCTGCGCATCATTGAGCAATGTGTGCAAAACATGCCTGCAGGACCTTATAAATCCGATCATCCGCTCACCACGCCACCGCTCAAGGAATATACCATGCAAGACATTGAAACCCTTATCAATCATTTTCTGGGCGTGACCTGGGGTCCCGTGATTCCTCCCGGCGAGGTGATGGTGGGGGTGGAAGCCACCAAAGGGCACAACAGCTATTACCTCATCAGTGATGGCAATACCACTTCGTATCGGACACGGATTCGCACACCGTCGTTTGCCCACATGCAATTTGTGCCCATCATCAGCAGGGGATATACCATTCCAGACTTGCTGGCTATTCTAGGCAGCGTGGATTACGTGCTTTCAGACGTGGATCGATAAAACATGCATCAATGGACACACCAACACAACGCATATTAACCGATGAGATGATTGCCGAAATCCGGGAGATGTACAAACATTTTCCGGTGAAAAGAGCTGCTTGTATTGAAGGCTTAAAGCTCATCCAGAAACACCATAAATGGGTATCGGATCAGGCAGTGCGCGAGTTAGCTGAAGTGCTGGAGATGTCGCCCGATGAAATCGACAGCGTAGCTACTTTTTACAACCTTATCTTTCGCAAACCCGTAGGTAGGCATGTGATCCTGATTTGCGATAGTGTCAGCTGCTGGATCATGGGCTACGCAGAAATAGCCGATTACCTGAAAAAAAAGCTGGGAATTCAGTTTGGGGAAACCACGGCCGATGGTCGGTTTACCCTGATCCCTATTTGTTGCCTGGGCACCTGTGACCGTGCACCGGCGATGTTTATTGATGAAGACCTGCATCGTGATCTTACGGTGGAACAGATCGATGCTATTCTGGAGAGATATCCTTAAACCGAAATCTGGACATGGAACAACCGTTGACACAACATATCCCGAAAGATGGCGGCTGGCTGCATCTGAAAGACTATGAAAAGGTAGGTGGTTATCAGGGCTTGCGAAAAGCCCTTAAGATGACGCCGAAGGAAGTGATTAACCTGGTGAAAGATGCGGGTCTGCGGGGCCGTGGCGGGGCGGGGTTTTCCACCGGGTTAAAATGGAGCCTGGTGCCGTCGCCCGATCAGGTGCCCGGGCCGCGGTATCTGGTGGCTAACGGCGATGAAATGGAACCCGGCACCTTCAAAGATCGCCTGTTGCTGGAGGGCAATCCCCATCAACTCATCGAAGGCATGATCATTGGCGCCTATGCCATCCAGGCTGAGTTTAGTTATATCTTCTTGCGTTGGGGGTATCAAAACGCGGAAAAAGCCATTCTGCAAGCGATTCAGGAAGCCTATGAGGCCGGTTATTTAGGTAAAAATATCCTCGGAAGCGGATTTTCCCATGAATTATCCATGCATACCAGTGTTGGAAGGTACATGTGCGGCGAGGAAACGGCCTTGATCAATGCGCTGGAAGGCAAGCGGGCCAATCCTCGTGCCAAGCCGCCTTTCCCCGTGGTAAGCGGATTCTTTGGCAAACCCACTGTGGTGAACAATATCGAAACTTTGTCGAATGTTCCGCATATTCTGGACAAAGGTGTAAGCTGGTATAAGAGCCTGAGCAAATGCGAAGACGGAGGCACCAAGCTGTATGGCGTGAGTGGCAAAGTGAAGAGGCCGGGATTATGGGAATTGCCACTGGGGACTTCTTTCCGGGAAATCCTTGAAGAATATGCCGGGGGCATGCGCGATGGCTATCAGTTCAAAGGAGCTTTGCCAGGAGGCGGATCTACCGACTTTATCACGGCCGAACATCTGGATGTGGCTATGGACTACAACAGTGTGGCAAAGGTGGGAAGCCGCATGGGCACAGGCACCATTATCGTGCTCGACGACAGGACTTGTGTGGTGGGCATGGTGCTTAACTTAGAACATTTCTTTGCTCAGGAATCCTGCGGATGGTGTACGCCCTGCCGAGAAGGCTTACCCTGGACAGAACGCCTGCTCCAGGCTATCGAGGAAGGTCAAGGGCGAATGGAAGATTTGAAGATCTTCGATGACCTCACCCGCTACATGGCGCCTGGCCATACGTTCTGTGCCCTGGCACCCGGCGCGATGGAACCTTTGCAAAGCGCATTGAAATATTTTCGAGCAGATTTTGAAAGACATATCCACGAACATCGTTGTCCGTGGAAATAAGCTGATTGCTTTATGGCTACGATTTATATTGATGGAAATCCGTATCAGGTGAAGGATGGAGATAATTTGCTCTCCGCCTGCCTGTCATTAGGTTTTAACCTCACTTATTTTTGCTGGCATCCGGCCTTGCATTCGGTGGGTGCATGCCGGCAATGCGCCATTGTTCGCTACCGGGATGAAAACGATACCCGGGGCCGCATCGTAATGGCTTGCATGGAACAGGTGGCCGACCAGGCACGCATTTCCCTGGAAGCACCAGAGGCCAAACAATTCCGTGCCCAGAATATTGAAAGCCTGATGATCAACCATCCGCACGACTGTCCGGTATGCGATGAAGGCGGAGAATGTCATCTGCAGGACATGACCGTGATGAGTGGGCATAACTACCGGCGGTATCGGTTCAAGAAACGTACTCACCTAAATCAATACCTGGGGCCATTTTTACACCATGAAATGAACCGCTGCATCCAGTGCTACCGTTGTGTGCGGTTTTACAACGATTATGCAGAAGGGAAAGATTTCGGGGTGTTTGCTGCCCATGATGACGTGTATTTTGGCCGTTTTGAGCCAGGCGTGTTGGAAAACGAATTCAGCGGGAATCTGGTGGAAGTATGTCCCACGGGCGTTTTCACCGATAAAACGCTGCGAAAACATTACACCCGCAAATGGGATCTGACCAATGCCCCTTCTATTTGCCAGCAATGCGGATTAGGATGCAATATCATTGCCAGTGAACGATATGGCTCACTCCGGCGTATCCTGAGCCGGTACAACGGGGATGTGAATGGATATTTCATTTGCGACAGGGGGCGTTTCGGGTATGAATATGTGAACAGCGAACGGCGCATTCCACATGCCCTTAAACAAGAGCCTGCCGGAAATTGGCAAGGACTAAAAAAAGAAATTGCCATCCGCGAAATTCGCGACAGGATTCGTGCCGCCCGAAAGGTAATTGGTATTGGTTCTCCAAGAGCCTCGCTGGAGAGCAATTTTTTGCTGCGTGAACTGGTGGGTGCTGATCAATTCTATGCCGGCATTCCGGAACAGGAAGCAAAACTCATCAAGGAAGTGTTGCATATTCTCCGCCATAGCGGCGTGAGAACTCCTTCTTTGAAAGAAACGGAAAGTTATGATGCCATTTTCGTCCTCGGGGAAGATGTGACCAATACGGCACCTATGCTTGCACTTTCGCTCAGGCAGGCAGCCAAAAATCAACCTAAGGAAAAAGCCAGAGCGCTGAAGATTGCCGATTGGAATGATGCGGCCATCCGCGAGGTGATTCAAGGTCAGAAGGGCCCTCTGTTTATTGCAGCTCCTAGTGCCACCCGGCTCGACGACGCTGCCCTGGCTACCCTGCAGGCTCATCCCGATGAAATTGCAAAAACAGGTTTTGCCGTAGCTCACCAGCTTGATGCTTCGGCCCAGGGCGCCGAGCTATCTGCAAGCACTGAAGACTTTGCTCGTCGGGTGGCTGAAGCGCTATTGGCGGCTAAAAAGCCCCTGGTAGTTGCCGGCACCAGTCTTTACAGCCAGGCCATCATCCATGCAGCGGCCAATGTGGCCATGGCCTTGAAGAAAGCCGGTAAGGACGTGGGCTTATTTTACACGGTACCGGAAGTTAACTCCATGGGGTTAATGATGATGACCGACCAATATCTGGAGCAAGCATTTCATCAGGTCAGCTCCGGAGAGGCCGATATGGCTATTGTGGTGGAAAATGATCTCTACCGGCGCATGCCGGCCCATATCGTAGATGCCTTTTTCCAGAAAGCCAAGACGGTGGTGGTATTGGATGCCATAGCCCATCGCACCGGCGAACGCGCTCATTTTGTATTGCCTGCCGGCACCTTTGCCGAAGCATCGGGTACTGTGGTAAATAACGAAGGCCGTGCCCAGCGCTTTTTCCAGGTCTATCAGCCCCGCAATGACATCCAAAGCAGCTGGAAATGGTTGCAAGCTCTTGCAGCCGACGATCAATTGGCTGTTGCCAACCTGGATGAGGTGATCAGCCGATTGATAGCTTGCTATCCCGAGCTGGAAGGCATTCGGGAGGCCGCTCCTGATGCCAGGTTCCGGGTGGGCACACAGAAGATTCCACGGGAGCCCCATCGCTACAGTGGGCGTACGGCCATGCTGGCTCATATTCAGGTGAGCGAACCCAAGCCACCCGAAGATCCGGATAGCCCGCTTTCTTTCACCATGGAAGGTTATGTGGGTACCCCTCCGGCGCCGCTCACACCATTCTTTTGGTCGCCGGGCTGGAATTCGGTACAGGCTATCAATAAATTTCAGATTGAAGTGGGTGGGCCTTTGCACGGGGGCAATCCCGGCAAGCGGCTCATTGAAGCAGCTCAGCAGGCTTCGATGCCTTATTTCACCGATGTCCCGCCGGCCGTTCAGCAGCAAGCTGACAGCTGGAGTATATGGCCGGCCTACCATATTTTTGGCTCCGACGAGCTTTCAGCATTGAGTGCACCCCTTCAGGAACGCATGCCGGCCAGCTATCTGGCCCTCTCACCGGCCGATGCAAAGGCCCTGCAGCTGCAGCCCGGAAACAGCGTAGAGGTCAATTTCCATGGCCAGGCTATTCGTTTCCCGATTATCATTAAACCTGATCTGCCCGGCGGTTATGCCCTGGTGCCCAAAGGCTGGGAAGCCACTGCCGGCTGGATATTTCCCGTGCAATCCACCCTTAAACCTGTTCAAGCATGAGTGAAACCTGGATACATATCATTATGGTGGTATTGATCCTGCTGGTATTGCTGACTATTGCAGCAGGATTGATTTATGTGGAGCGGCGTATGCTTGCGGTCTGGCAAGATCGGTATGGCCCCAACCGCACGGGTCCTTTTGGTCTTCTGCAAGTCTTGGCCGATATGGTGAAGATTTTTTTCAAGGAAGACTGGATTCCGCCGTTTGCCGATAAAAAAGTATTCATCATTGCGCCTACCATTGTGATGATGGCGGTGCTGATGAGCTTTGCCGTCATTCCCTTTACGCCTCATATCGGGGTGGTAGATTTAAACATTGGTGTGCTGTTTTTCCTGGCCATGTCGTCCATGGGGGCCTACAGTGTGGTGCTGGCGGGTTGGTCGTCTAACAACAAATATTCATTGTTAGGGGGCATCCGGGGATCGGCACAGATGATTTCCTACGAAGTATTCATGGGCTTGTCGTTGATGGGGGTGGTGATCCTGGCAGGCTCATTTAACCTGCGCGACATTGTGGAAGCCCAGCGAAAGATCTGGTTTTTCATTCCCCAGATTGTGGGTTTTATCATTTTCTTTTTAGCTGGCCTGGCCGAGACCCATCGGCTGCCCTTTGATATTCCCGAAGCTGAAAGTGAACTTATTGCCGGATATCATTCCGAATATTCCGGGATGAAGTTCGGGATGTTTTTCGTGGGCGAATATCTTGGCATTACCCTAATCTCAGCCTTGGTTACCACGCTATATTTCGGCGGATGGCTGGGCCCACATTTTCTGCCACCGATTGTCTGGTTTCTGATAAAGATGTTTGCCTTTATCCTGTTATTTATTTTAATTCGGGCAACATTACCCAGGCCCAGGTATGATCAGTTGATGTCGTTAGGATGGAAAGTTTTATTGCCATTGGCCTTGTTAAATCTGCTGGTTACAGGTGCTGTGGTGTTGTATTGGCATCTATAGTTGCAAAAACATGGAATTATGATTAGTCATCTTCGCTCGTTGTGGTTGGTATTCAAACACATGTTTCATAAACGCGAAACGGTTCAGTATCCGGAAGAAAAGCCTTATCTGCCGCCCCGCTGGCGGGGACGCATTGTGCTCACGCGCGATCCGGATGGTATGGAACGCTGTGTGGCCTGTTATCTGTGTGCAGCAGCTTGTCCGGTTGACTGTATTTCGCTGCAGGCTACCGAAGATGAGAACGGGCGTCGGTATCCGGAGTTTTTCAGGATTAATTTTTCCAGATGCATATTTTGTGGGTATTGCGAAGATGCCTGTCCTACCTACGCCATTCAGTTGATTCCAGACTTTGAAATGGCAGAATATGATCGGCAGAATCTGGTGTATGAAAAAGAACATTTGTTAATCAGCGGCCAGGGAAAATATCATGGATATAATTTTTATCGTGTAGCGGGAGTAGATGCAGGTGTGAAAGCTAAAGGTGCCGGTGAAAAAGAAAGAGAGCCGGTGGATGTGCGGAAATTATTGCCCTGAAACTATCGTATGCCATGGTTTTTCAGATGAACGTGTAAAATTCATTTTCTTTGCAAAGCCTGAATTATGTCATTCATTCATAGCCCAAACTTGATTTCTTTTTCGCGATGAACATTATATTTTACATATCGGCCATTATTGCAGTTTACTGCACACTTAAGGCTGTACTGAACAAGCATGCCGTGCATGCCTTGTTGTATTTGATTGTGTCGTTGCTTGCAGTGGCTGTTATCTTCTTCATCCTTGGAGCTCCGTTTTTGGCAGCATTGGAAGTAATTATTTATGCAGGTGCTATCATGGTGTTGTTTGTGTTTGTGGTGATGATGTTAAACAGAGGAGAAGCTGCCGTGCAGCAGGAAAAAGCCTGGTTGCAATTCCGCACGTGGATATGGCCTGCCGTATTTGTATTGCTGCTGTTTGCCGAATGGTTATACATCTTATTTCATCCATCAATTGGTGCGGGACCTGCTGTTCAGCCTCAGGCTATTTCACCGCAACAAGTTGGTGAAGCCTTGTTCACGCGGTATTTGTTGGGCGTAGAAATGGCAGCTATGTTGCTTATGGCAGGCATCATCGGAGCTTATCATATTGGCAAACAAAAGCAGAGAACTTATCACCGTTATCTGGAAGAAGAAAACAGGTTGCAGACGCCTGTATCCAAGCATCAAACCAGTGAATTGATATGATTACCGTACCTGTTTCCATTCAGTTGTTGCTAGCCGTGATTTTGTTTTTGATTGGGCTGGCTGGTGTGTTGATTCGCCGCAATGTGATTTTTATGCTGATGTGCATTGAAATCATGTTAAATGCAGCGGGATTGGTTTTTATTATCGGCAGCTCTTTATGGCACCAAGCTGATGGGCAGGTGATGGTGATTTTTATCCTGGCCATGGCAGCGGCAGAAGTGGCTGTGGGACTGGCTTTGATTCTGCAGGTGTTTCAGATGCATAAGACAGTGGATGTGGATCAGCTGCGGGAATTGAAGGATGAACGCCAACAGGCATAAACTGCTTCTTCGAACAACGTAAAATGGTTTAGATACATGGATGTGTTACCTCTTTTATGGTT
>JADGHY010000037.1 GCA_019683625.1 Thermoflavifilum sp.
AGATACAAGTGATATTGACAAGCAGATTAGAGCTCTTATTCAGGTTGCTAATAATAAAATTATTGTTCAAAAAACTTTATTTAACTAAATCTGGCTTTTTTACCTTGATATTCGTTAATCCTTTCACTCTGTTGGTTTTCATTTCTTTCTTTTATGACTTTCATCGCCTGGTAACTGCCCTGAACTTCGCGAACAAGCAAGTTTATCCATTCCTGCATCAGCTGCCATTGGTGTTTTTCCTTCGAATGCGTTTCCATTATTTCGGGTTGATATTGCTCCCCAACAGGTACAGATAGTGATTGCACTTTGCTGTCATCAGCTGCAGATGCATGATGGCTTTCAGAAAGGCCAGTGGGCAAAAGCTTCAGGGTTTCATGCATCAGCTGATCAAGTTTCTGCATGATTTGCTGCTGATGTTGCAAAACCTCTGCCGGAACGGGATGTGCGTTGTTATGATCCTTGCGAAGATATTGACCTAAGGTATTTAGCAGGCGCGTGATGCGAATCTGATGACCTAAAATGATAAAATAGTCCTGCACATTTTGCTGATGAGCTTCGGGTTCATCTTGCATGCGGCGGAGGGAAAGAAAAGCATTCTGGTTGCTGATTTCTGCTTTCCGGCGATAAGGGAGCAGTTGTTGAAAGGTTTTGCGTTGACCAGCCAGCGCTGCCGCAATTTGCTGAAGGTAGGCTGCATTGGCCTCAATAGCCTGGGCGAGGAGCGTTGGGAAACGATATTTTTCCCAGAAAGGCCAAAAAGCATATCCACCCACCAAAGCAAGAGCTGAACCAGCTAAGGTTACCAGCAAGCGAATCAGCCCCAGCTGCCAGGTAACCGGTTCCAGCAGGTGAAACAAGGCAATGACCATGATGGTAATAAAAAATGCGGCTACCGCATATCGGCGTTGAATAAAATAGGCCATCCAGAAAGAGCAAAAGGCCACGATGCAAAGATTCACACCCAATGGCAAATGCAGCCAAAACAATATGGATCCCACAATTACGCCAGCCAAGGTGCCCTGCACACGTTGCGAGGCCTTTTGAAACGTAGCGCCGAATTCGGGCTGCAACACAATCATGGTGGTCATCGCCAGCCAATAGCCATGCGGAATATGAAAATATTTATACAATGCCACGCCAATGCCCATTGCCAGCGAAAGCCGCAGGGCATACCGAAAGATAAACGATCGGAAGCTGAGCGAAAATCTTACCCAGGGAATGGTTTGCGGGATTGAAGCACTGATCATAAATTGCCTCAAAAACACGGTAAAATCGGTACGGCTGGAAATCCAGCCTTCCAAGATTTGCAAGGCCTCTTCCAGCTGCTCAAATATGGCTTCAAGGATCGGGCGAATCGCTTCTGCCGGCTGTAGGGAAGAGGAAGTGGGCATGGCCTTAAGTTGTTCCATCCACAGATTGGCACTGTGGCGGCTGCGCTGGAGGCTGATGCGGGTAAAATACACATTTTCCCGGCGATGGGTGATGATGCTCAGCGCCAGCCTTTCGGCGGTGCGGGAAAGATTGTCTAGCATATACAGCAGGCCTTCGCGAGGAAAGTGGGCATGAGCTCGATATTGATCGATGGTGGTGCGAAGGGCAGAGAGGGTGTTGGCCATCTGCGAAGCAATGCGGCGCAGTTCCACCAGCTGGTACACCTGGCGGTAAAGCCTTGCCCGAGACAGCGCCTGTTTGCGGCTCAGCCATTCCATGGAATCATTCATCGCTTGGCGAAAGGCCAGTTCCTGCTCGTCAAGTCTATCAATAGGATCGGGTGAAGGATGTGATTGCTGAAGTTGTTGAGCATGATAAAAGGCGTGCAACCAATCGGCCAGGGCCTTCCACACCAAGGCCACCGACCGGCGAAAGGGGCTGAAAGGCACAAACAGCCAGGCAATTGCCGTGAAAAGTATGGCCAATAAGCCTCCGATGAGCACCCACACAAAAAGGTGCTGAGCTTCTGGCCAATGGCCCGGATGGTCGAGGGTGAGCAAATACAGCAGCAAAACGGAAACAGTGATGCCGGGGCCGAAATTGCCTGTCTGCCGGACAAAGCCACCCAAGAATGCAAGCCCCATCATCAGCAAACTGGCTACCCACCAGGAATGGCCAGCCAATGTGCCCAGCATGGCGCATACCGCACAGGCCAGGGTAGCTCCGCTCAGGATAAGGATCTTCAGCGGATAGCTGCCAGGAATGATGATATTCGAAAGCAGCTGCGCCGTCAGGGATATCCACACGGCGGGCCCCATGTGGCCTGTCATCAATCCCCCGATTAACGGCAATACAAAAGCCAGCGTCACCCGGATGGCCCGGCCAACGGCAGGTTCAAAATACTCCTGTAATACCAGCTGTTGAAATGGTTTCAACCGTTTTTCCAGAAAATTACATGATCAGCTTAAAATCAAAGCAAGCAAATTTATCCGTGCCTTGATCTGGCAAACAAAAGCATTTCATGGCTGATCCCGAAGAAGATGGCTAAGAATCCCGTTTAACGCATCAACGGAATTTCTTCTTGTTGATAAGCATGCGCATCAAGCTTTTTCTTCACTTCTGCAAAGGCATAGAGGGTTTGCTCAATATCGGCGTCGGTATGCACGGCTGTGGGGGTGAGGCGATAGATGATTTGCCCTTTTGGAATAACCGGATACACGACAATAGAACAGAACACATGATAAGTTTCCCGCAGGTCAACCAGCATGGCTGTGGCTTCGGGTATGCTGCCTTTCATGTAAACCGGCGTCACGGGCGAATTAGTATGGCCAATATCGAAGCCATTTTTCTTCAAGCCTTCCTGGAGCTTACGCACGTTGCTCCAGAGTTTTTCCCGCAGTTCCGGATGATTGCGCAACAACTCCAGCCGTTTGAGATTGCCAATTACAATTGGCAGGGGCAGCGATTTGGCAAAAATCTGAGAACGAATATTGTACCGCAGATAATCGATTACCGGTTTTTCCCCGCTCACAAAGCCGCCGATAGAAGCCATGGATTTGGCAAAGGTGGAGAAGTAAAGGTCAATACCGTCTTGGCAGCCCTGATGTTCACCCGTGCCGGCACCGGTTTGGCCCATGGTGCCAAAGCCATGAGCATCATCCACCAGCAGGCGGAAGGGATATTTTTCTTTTAAGGCAATGATTTCTTTCAGTTTGCCCTGGTCGCCAGCCATGCCAAACACACCTTCGGTAATCAGCAAAATACCACCACCTGTGGTTTTTACCATTTCGGTAGCCCGTTTCAGTTGTTTTTCACAATCCTCCACATCATTATGTTTGAACACATAGCGGTGGCCGGCATGCAGCCGCACGCCGTCGATGATACACGCATGGCTCTCAGCATCATACACAATCACATCATGGCGGTTGCAAAGGGCATCAATGGAGCTCATGATGCCCTGATAGCCGTAGTTTAACAAGCAGGTATCTTCTTTATGAACAAAAGCAGAAAGCTCTTTTTCCAGTTGTTCATGATAATCCGTATTCCCACTCATCATGCGGGCGCCCATCGGCGCAGCCAGTCCAAACTCAGCGGCAGCGCGGGCATCAGTTTCCCTCACCTCGGGATGATTAGCCAAGCCCAAATAATTATTTAAGCTCCAGATGATTTTTTCTTTGCCCCGAAATTTCATGCGGTTACCAATAGGCCCCTCCAGCTTGGGGAAGGCAAAATAACCATGAGCACGATCAGAATGTTGTCCGATAGGACCTTTGTTTTTCAACAGCTTCTCGAAGATATCCATAAGGCAGATTTTAAGGTGTCAAACAAGCCTTACAAAAGTATAAAATCCACTTCTTTTCTGCCGAACATTTTCCATGAATGCCCTTCCAGCAGGCTTTGCCTGTACGCGCCGGCTGGTACAAAAAAATTTTTTTTGGCGTTTAGGGGGAACCCTAGCATTTGATTGTTCTTATAGAAAAAGGCTTCATGGAAATAGATGAACAAAGGTTGTGGATCATGATGAGCCGCAAACTTACCGGTGAGGCAACTGATGAGGAAGTCAGGCAATTAGATGAATGGTTGAAGCATGATCCCCGTGCCATGTATTGTTATCAGGTGTTTTTGCAGCTGTGGCAGGCTGAAGGCGGTTCTATGCATCCGGAAGAATTGGCCGAGAAATATGCCCTTCAGCAAAAACGTATCCATGATGCTGATGAGAAAAAAATGCCAAAGCAGCTCAGGCCTCGGCGTGTAGGCTGGCAGGTGATGCTGGCTGCTGCAGCCATGGCCGGAGTCGTGGTGATGATTGGGTTAATGAAAAAAACTTTCACCTTTCAAACCAACACTGTTCAGCAGCAATGGGCTACTTTGTCTACCCCAAATGGCATGAGGGCGCATATCATTTTACCCGATAGTACAGAGGTTTGGTTAAATGCGGGCAGTCAGATTCGTTATCGGAAAGATATTGACACGGCTTCCCTGCGCGAGATTGTGCTCGCCGGTGAAGCTTATTTTCAGGTGCAGCATCGCGTGCATCAGCCCATGATCATCCACACCCAGCATGTGGACATTCGCGATCTGGGCACTTCTTTTAACGTGCGGGCTTACCCGGGCGATCCCGTCACGGAAGCTACGCTGATTGAAGGTTCCATTGAAGTCATCAGCCGAAGCCATCCCGAAGAAAAAATTCGCTTAAAGCCCAGCCAACGCATCACCTTTTATCATGACACCTGGACGCTAAACACGGATCTGGCCCGGCAAAACCATAGCTCTGGCAACGATGCAAAAAACTATGCCCTCACCCAGGTGAAACCCGATCCCAAGGAAAGCTTGATTCCCGATACGGCTTGGAAGGTAAATAAACTGGTGTTCCAAAGTGAACGCTTTGATGAGTTGGTGAAGCAATTAGAACGTTGGTACAATGTGCACATCGTACTCAAAAGCAGGCAGGTAGCCGATTACAAGCTTACCGGTAGTTTTGAAAACGAAAGCATACAACAGGCATTGAAAGCTTTGCAGATTACGGCTCCCTTTCGCTACCGCGTGCAAGCAGATACGGTATGGATTACCGGACCTTAATACTTTTTCATTACCCTTAAACCCATGTACCATGATGCCATATAATTCCAGTTAACACACAAAACGGGAAACGCACACTACATCTGTGCATGAAAATCCGCCTGGGGGCAGGCGGCATGCACGAGCCGGTGCATTTCCCGTGAACAGTACATTCTTCTTCGCTCAAAGGCCTTAAAACATCGAAGAAGAAAAGGCTTATTTATTGATCAAATAAACCGATTAAAGTTATGAAAAAATCTCCTTTACCAACAAGCAAGCATGTATTGTCGTTTGCCAAAACCGAACGACAGAATATCCGAAAATATTTCTTGCGTATGAAGATGACTGTTTTGATGGTGCTGCTGCTGGCTTTGCAGGCTTCGGCCAGGGTATATTCCCAGGAAATGGTGAGTGTGCATTTGCACGATGTGGATATTGCCCAAGCCTTGCATACGCTGGAGAAAAAAAGCAGTTATCGTTTTTTGTATAACGACGCCTGGCTGCAGCATCATCCGCGGGTGAGTTTGGACGTACAACAGCAAAGCATCAGCGAAGTGATGAGCCAGTTGTTAGCGGGCACAGGGCTCACCTACACCCTGGTGGGCGATAGGTTAATTGTGATTGCTCCGCAAGATGTGAATATTCAGGAGGTGCGACTGATTGGGGTGGTTCGGGATAGCCTGGGGCAGCCGCTGGCTGGCGTGACGGTGAAAGTGAAAGGCACTAATGTGGGTACCATCACCGATGCTGAGGGCCGTTTTAGCCTGCAGGTGCCCAATCAACAAGCCGTGCTGGTATTTACCTATGTGGGCTATCAGCCACGCGAAATTCCGGTAAGCGCTTATGTGGCAGGGCAGGAGCTGGTGGTTACCCTTCAGCAGATTGCCAGCAACCTCAACGAACTGGTGGTAGTGGGTTATGGCACCCAGAAGAAAAGTGTGGTCACGGGAGCTATCTCCAGCGTGAGGTCGGCCGATCTGGACAATATGCCTATGTCGCGCATCGAACAAGCTCTGCAGGGCAGAGCCTCCGGATTGACGATTGCTGCCAGCTCGGGCCAGCCTGGGGCGCCCTCCACCGTGCGGGTGCGCGGCACCACATCCATCAACAACAGTGATCCGTTGTATGTGGTTGATGGTGTGCCTATTGATATTGGCGGAATCGATTACCTGAATCCCAATGACATTGCATCCATCGAAGTGCTCAAAGATGCCGCATCTGCAGCCATCTATGGCGCCAGAGCTGCCAGCGGCGTGATTTTAATCACCACCAAAAAAGGATCGGCCGGCGCCATGAAGGTCAATTACAGCGGCTATTACGGCACCCAGGCTCCCGCGCGCAAATTACACCTGCTCGATGCCGAAGAATATGCCACACTCCGCAATGAATCGGCCCTGGCAGCGGGAAAAGGATTGGTGTTCCCCGACCCCGCCGCGCTGGGCAAAGGCACCGACTGGCAAAGCCTGATTTTTAACAACCATGCCAAAATCCAAAACCATGACCTCAGCATCAGCGGTGGAAATCAGAAATCAACCTATTACGCTTCGTTTGACTACTACGATCAGGAAGGTGTGGTGGCTACCCCTATCTCTGAATACAAGCGCTTTACCATCCGCTTCAATTCCTCCCATCAAATCAATTCCTGGCTAAAATTTGGCAATAATCTCGGCTATTCTTACATCAAAAGCAAGGGCAGCCTCAATACCAACAGCGAATTTGGTGGCCCACTCAGCTCGGCCATTAACCTGGATCCTATTACACCCGCAGTGATCACCGACCCGAACGTGGCCAACAGTCCGCCTTACAGCACGTATGCCCAGCAGATCATTCGTGATCCACAAGGCCGCCCCTATGGCATTTCTTCCATCGTAGGCCAGGAAATGACCAATCCGTTGGCCTATATCCAAACGCAGCTGGGCAACTATGGCTGGTCGCATAATATCGTCGGCAATGTGTATGCAGAGATTGAACCCATCCGGGGACTGGTATTTCGCTCCAGCATTGGCGCCAAGCAAGCTTTCTGGGGTAGCCAGAGTTTCACCCCCACCTTTTACCTGAGCCCAACGGTATCGCACCTGGGAGGCCCTGAATTGTACCGCACCCAAAACCAGGGCCTGATCTGGGATTGGGAAAATACCCTCTCTTATAGCCGGCAAATCCATCAACATCATATTACCCTCCTGGCAGGTACCAGCGCTCAGGAAAATACCGCAAGCGGTTTAGGTGTGACCTACAAGGGCCTGCCCGTCAATAATTATCAGGATGCTTCGATGAATTACAACCTGCCGGAAGTCACCAACGGCATCTCCAACCGGCCTGGTTATGGATATGAAAACCAGGTGTATCGCCTAAGTTCCTATTTCGGAAGGGTGGTGTATGATTATGCCGGGAAATATTTGCTCACGGCCATTCTCCGCGTAGATGGTTCCTCCCGGTTTGGAAGCAACAATAAATACGGGAAATTCCCCTCAGCTTCCGTGGGATGGATTCCCAGCATGGAATCCTTCTGGCCCGAAAATCATGTGATTGACTATCTCAAGATCAGGGGCTCCTACGGCGTAACGGGAAATGATAACATTGGCGACTTTCAATATGTATCAACTGTAAGCGGTGGGCGAAACTATCCTTATGGCAACGACCACATTCAGGTAGGCTACAGCCCCAACGCCCCGGCCAACCCCGATTTAAAATGGGAGCAAACCAGCCAGCTGAATATCGGATTTGATGCCGTCTTATGGCAAGATATTAACCTGAGCTTTGACTGGTATAACAAAAAGACCACCGGCATGCTGCTGCAGATCCAGATCCCCGGCTACGTAGGGGCATCCGGCGAACCTTTTGGCAATGTGGCCAGCCTAAAAGATCAGGGATTTGAACTGGAGCTCGGATACCACAAACGCATCGGACAGGTGGAATTGCAGGCCAGTGGCAATGCTTCTTATGTCCAGAACACTATTACTAATATCGGGGACAATAGCTTTTTCACGGCAGGTAATTTTCAGGCCAGTGCTTACGAGATTGCCCGTACGGCCGTAGGCCATCCGATTGCGTCGTTTTATGGGTTTAAGATTTTGGGCATTTTCCAAACACAAGCCGATGTGGATAGTTATGTGGATCCCAAAACCGGCGGCAAAATCCAGCCCAACGCCAAACCCGGCGATTTCAAATGGGCTGACCTGAATCACAACGGCATCATCGACGACAGCGACCGTACCTTCATCGGTAATCCGACACCCGACTGGACTTTTGGGTTTACGGTTTCTGCAAAATGGAAACAATTCGATGTGCTGGTCTTTGGCCAAGGCGTGGCCGGCAATAAAATCTTCCAAGGCCTGAGGCGACTCGATATTCCTACAGCCAACTGGACGAAGGCTGCCCTGGGGCGGTGGACGGGTCCGGGTACATCCAACAGTTTTCCCCGGCTGGTGGATAACGACCCCAACCACAACTTCACCTACCCCTCCACCTTTTACCTGTCCGACGGCTCGTATTTGCGGGTGAAAACCATTCAGTTGGGATACCGGCTGCCAGCCCGGCTCGTCAATCGCTGGGGTATGGATCACCTGCGGGTGTATGTAGGCGCCAATAACCTCATCACCTTTACGCGTTACAGCGGCTATGATCCGGAAATCGGCGGCAGCAGCTACAGCATCGATAGGGGCGTATATCCCCAGGCCAGGTCTTTTGTCGTGGGATTAGATCTGGGATTATAAACCCAAACCTTGTCTGAACCATTTAAAACATTGGATTATGAAACGCATCTCGCATATATTTCCTGCATGGATACTCATGGGTTGCCTGTTGCTTTCAGCCTGCAGCAAAAGCTTTCTGGAAGTGCAACCCAAAGGCTTGCAGTTAGAGTCAAATTATTATCAGACGCCCGATCAGGCCTTTGCAGCCCTGGTAGCGGCATATAATCCCATGGGCTGGGAAGCCGGCGGGAGTGATAACACCTATATCGATCCCTTAGGCCCACTTAACTCAGCTTCCGATGAATGTTATACCGGCGGCGGTGGGCCAACCGATATGGCTTTCTGGCAGGTATGGAATAACTATACCCTCACGCCGGCGCTTGGCCCCCAGGCAGGCTTCTGGGATAGAAACTACACCGGCATCTATCGCGTAAATGTATTTCTTGCGAAAATCGATGGCGTCCAGGGACTGGATCCGGCCACCAAAGCCCGTTATATTGCAGAAGCAAAATTCCTGCGGGCTTATTACTATTTCTGGCTGGTGCGGTTGTTTAAAAACATTCCGCTGATTACCCATCCCCTGGCTACAGAAGAAATCTACAAGCAAACACAAGCACCCGTAGATTCCGTATATCAGCAGATTGAAGCCGATCTGAAAGCGGCTATTCCCAATTTGCCCTGGACGGTAAACATTCCCGATGAGGGTGGGCGCGCCACCAAAGGTGCAGCTTATGCACTCATGGGCAAGCTTATCATGTGGGAAGCCGGTGCCAACGACAACTCCCGTATGCTGGAGGCAGCTGCCTATCTGGATAGCGTGAACTTCTCAGGTTATTATCAGCTGGTGCCTAATTTCCCGGACATCTTTAGTCCGGATAACAAATTCAACAGTGAATCTATCCTGGAAATTGTGCACACCGGAGCCCAAAATGCCGGCTGGGGCAACTGGCCTAATTTCCTGGGCAATGTATATACCCAGATGGTAGGCCCACGCAGCTATAGCGGCCCCATTTACTGGTCGGGCGGTTGGAGCTTTAATCCTATCACACCTCGTTTTGTGGACAGCCTGAAAGGCGACCCCCGCTATCCCTATACCGTGGCCGATATTGACAGCATTGTGAATGCCGCACCGGGTAGAAGTTATACCGCCGGCTACGATAACACCGGATATTTTATCCAAAAATTTGCTCCGCTGGCGAAATACGTGTCCACCACGGGCCAGCCGGAACTAAACTTTCCAAATGATTATATTGAAATTCGCCTGGCCGACACGTATTTGCTTGAAGCCGAAGCGCTGGTGCGGGGTGGGGGCGACCTGGCCAAGGCTTCCATGCTGCTCAATGCCGTGCGCCAGCGGGTGGGTTTAGGCAATGTGGCCCCCACATTGAAAAATATCTATCATGAACGAATGATTGAGCTGGCCACAGAAGGCCATCGCTGGTTCGACCTGGTGCGGCTGGGCTGGGCACCCTCTGTGCTAAGCTTTAAGGGCTTCCAGGCAGGTAAACATGAGTTGCTGCCCATTCCCCTGGTGGAAATGAACAATACCCAACTCAAACAAAATCCAGGTTATTGATTCTTTACTAGTAAAAAACATCTGACCATGAAACGCCATTTTCCTGCTTATATCTTGCTGGGACTTGCTCTTGCAGGCTTATCCGCCATCCTGCTTTCCCGCTGCAAGCCCGACGATCTGAAAGACTTATCCCTGGGGGCCAAACCCAAGGCCAGCTTCCAGATTTTAGGCGGTGGCAACCAGAATACGGTTACCCTCGTAAACACCACTTCCACCCCTTCTATCCCTTACTGGACGGTGGAAGAAACCCAGCAGACGGCCGAAGGCGACTCGGCTCGCTTCCGCTTTACCTTTGCCGGCACCTATACCATCAAACTGCTGGTGGCTGCACACGGCGGACTGGATTCTGCCGAACAACAGGTGACCATCAACCAGAATGATACCACAGCCTGCCAGAATTCCGTCCTGGGCTTCATTGCAGGCTGCACGTCCAAAACCTGGCAATTTGCCCCTGAAGCTTATGCCTACAAGGTGGGCCCCAATCCCGACGATGGCAGCTGGTGGGGCAATCCGGCCTCCGATGTTACCGGCGTGAGGGCATGCGATTTCAACGATACCTACACGTTTTACTTCGATGCTAACGGCACCTTCGTGTATGATAACAAGGGCGATTTTTACACAGAAGATTACCTGGGAAGGGCCAACTGGAGCTGCGACGTGAATGCCGACCTGCCCGCAGCCCAAAAACCATGGGCTTCTGGCACCTTCCGCTTCCAGGTGATTGAGGGCACGGGTGTGGCTAAAAAAGGCCAGCTGAAAGTGATTGGACTGGGTGCCCATATCGGCCTGGCCAAGGTGACCAATCAGGGAGAAACCAAAACCGCCCCGGTCGTGAATGCTATCACCTACGATATCCTGGATATGTATCACGACCCGGCCGGATATGATGTGCTGAAACTAGGCATCAACGATAGCCCCGATCCTAATAACCCTGTGTGGTGGACCTACACCCTGCGGAGTTATTGATAGCAACACCATGTACTGTGCATCATCTTTCTTCGTGCAAGAAGAATGAACGCTTGTTCTATCTGTGAAGACCCTATTTCTCCTTAAAACCACAAACCATGAAATGCAGTTGGCTATTGACAGGCTTGATGAGCTGCGCCTTGCAAATGATTTATTCCTGCAGCAAGTCGTCCAACACGCCTTCGCCTGAAACCACACCAGCCATCACCATCTCCGACGTTACCCTGGCTCGCCAGCCACGCCAGGATATGGTCTTTCGTTTTTATCTGGGATTATCGAAATCAACCGCAGAAACGGTGTCCGTTCATTATGCCACCCAACCCGGCACGGCTCAGGCCAACCGTGATTTTATTCCAGATAGCGGAAACATCAGCTTTGCCCCTGGCAGCACCCAGGCTTATGTGGATATCACGGTAAAGGCCGATAGCCTCAGGCAGGCAAATCAGGAATTTTACCTGGTGCTTTCCAATCCACAGCACGCAACGCTGTCCCGGACAAAAGCCGTGGCAACGATTTTGAATCAGGATCTGCCCTATTTGCCTACCTCCGATTCAGGCTATTCCACACCTTTATCGTATGCCGGATACCGACTGGTATGGCATGATGAGTTTGATGAAGCCAGCCTCGCCGACACCAACTGGAATTATGAAACGGGCGGTGGTGGCTGGGGCAATCAGGAATTAGAATATTATACTTCGCGACCGCAGAATGTATTTCTTTCCCAAGGCCACTTAGTTATCGAAGCCCGCCAGGAAAATTATGGCAACAACGCCTATACATCGGCACGCATCACCACCCAGGGCAAAAAGGAATTTCAGTATGGCCGTATCGATATCCGGGCAAAACTGCCGGTAGTGCAGGGCATGTGGCCGGCATTATGGATGCTGGGCAGCAACATCAAACAGGTGGGCTGGCCTCAGTGTGGCGAAATAGATATCATGGAATTAATCGGCAAAAATCCACGCGAAGTGGTGGGTTCCTTTCACTGGAAAAAAGCCGATGGCAGCGAAGGCACATTCAACAACCGATATGACCTGCCGGTGGGTGATTTCTCCAATGCCTTTCATGTGTTTAGCCTGCTCTGGGATGCCGATTCGCTGCAGATCCTGGTTGATGATCAACCCTACGTGAAAGCTTCCCGGCAGGATTTGAGCAATGGGCCTTATCCTTTTGACCAGCCCTTCTTCCTGATTTTCAATGTGGCCGTGGGTGGCAACTGGCCAGGCCCTCCCGACGCAACCACCCCCTTCCCGCAACGGATGTTTGTGGATTATGTACGGG
>JADGHY010000038.1 GCA_019683625.1 Thermoflavifilum sp.
CGGGTGGAGAGGTGAAGGAATTGATTGATGCTGTGAAAATGTTTCCATTGCAAGCAATCCTACATTTCAATACTTTTTATTTAAAGGTATAACCAATGGTTACCTGAAAAGAAGTGTTGCGAAAGCTATTGTTGCTATCACCATTTTTCAACAGGTTTACCAATCCCAGTTCGCTTTGGATACCGAAATTGATACCACTGGCCAGTTGGTAACCAATAAGCACATCTAATCCAGCATCAAAACGCTTTAATCCATTATCTCCGGAGAAGGGATCATGCGAAAAGGTAAACAGCGAATCGGCAAAGCTGCCCGAATGCGTACCCGACAAGCCATAGCCAAAATACGGGCCAAAGCCCACCAGCCACTGACCCCTGCCTACAGCCGGAGCAAAGGTAAAGTTCAGGGGCAGGGTCAGGTAATTTAGTCGGAACAACTCATCGGAATGGCTGCCATATACTTTTTTCCCTCCTTTTTGTTCGAACAACAAAGCGGGTTGCAAATAAAATTCCGGTGCCAGAGGTACGTTTACATACACCCCGCCGCTCACGCTGGTGAGCAAATTGCTGGTTTCCTTTGATCCCGACAATTTCGTGGTTACGCTCGAAAAATTGGGTCCCACCTTAATCCCAAAGCTCGCTGTTGCCGGTGGTTGATTAAGGGTATTCACTTGAGCAGAGGCTTGTTGCGCATGAGCCGGAATGCATAAGCATCCTATACAAGCCAGGAACAAGGGGAAAGAAACGCTCCGTAAGGCGAAATGCTTCAAGTTTGCGTGTTTCATAAACCAGTTTTTTACATCGTGATAAAGGGTTACCGAACAACCGGTAAAGGAATTGGAATTCATGTCATCAGATCACCAACGAATAACATGCCAAAATCAAAGATTGGATGCAGAAGCTGTTTCGCGAAGATGATGGAGAAAAGCCGAAAGTCCCTCTACGTCGAGCTTTTTGGCAATAATTTTTTTATGTGCATCGAGCAAATAGGTGACGGGTGTTTCGTAAACATCATACAGTTGTCGGAAATGGCTGCTGTTATCCGGATCATAGAGATGCAGCCATCCGGTGAGATGATGTTGATGGATAAAGTCTTTCCATTGCTGAGGGGTACCATCGGCCAGGATGCCGATGATCTTCACGCCCATCTGTTGCCAGTTGGCCCGCCATGCTGAATCCAGTCGAGGTACCTGGCGTATGCAATGCCCGCAGGTAGGATCCCAGAAAACCAGCAACAGATAGGGCGCACGAATGGTATCCAGTTGATAGGCATGTTGCAAGGTGTCGCGCAACAACAAGTTGGGCGCTGTTTCGCCAATCAGGTTGGGAGAAAGCTCATAGGCCCTCTGAATCAGCTTTTGCCGCAGCGATTCACTCAGCCAGTCGATGTGGGCTGGTGGCATGTAATATTTTTCCACCAGGTGCACGAATACGGCATCCATGCCCATATAAGGTGAGCTTTCAAACGTATAGGTAAGCCACCAGAGGATGAATTTAAACATCGGGGTATTGCCTTTTGCCTTTTCCAGCAAAGCATCGGCAGCAGCATTGATGGAATCGGGCTGGGGAGGAACCATCTGGCTGAAATATCGGTTTAGCTTGCCTTCCAGGATGGGTGTGCGCAGCCACATGCTATCGGTAAGCGAAAGCTGATCCCAATAATGAGCCCTGAGGTAATGGTAAGCAAACAGGGAATCCTGCTGCTCGCCCTTTTGCTGCTCCTGCGGCGTAGGTTCGGGATCCATCATGCCCCGAAACAGCGTGGCCAGCATACTCTCGGGATGGGCATGGATCCATTGCAGGCGATATGCTTTGATTTTTTTCATGATTTCTTCCTGCAGCTGCTGAAGTTGCAGGCTATCATGGATAGTTTTTTGTTTCTCTTCCAGTTCCTGTTGGACGTGCGACAGAAAGCGGTTATAGGCTACAAAAGCTTCATTGTCCGGGGAGTGGTGAAAGATCACCTCATCCAGATGTGCGGTGTCGACTGCTATCTCAAATTGCTGATCCCGGGGTGGCATGAGCAGTTCGAAAAAATGCCGCCTGTCGGGCATCAACACAAAGTAAATTCCCGGGGGCAACAGGTGCTTGCCTTCGAAAATAGCTACACCCCGATCATCGATACGGGTAGAGTCGGTAAGATAAGTTTTACTGCCATAATAATTGCCCAAATACAGGAGGGTGTCTTTTAATTGCTGGATTTGAATGCGGATCCTGTGAGATTGGGCAAAAGCCGGGGCGGCACAGATCAGGCAACAGAGCAAACAAAAGAAGCGATACGGTTTGGTCATGCAGGTAGTTTTTCACAGGTAATATCACAGCTGGCCATCTGATGGCTTTTCGCTAAGATAAGATTTTTTAAGCGGGTTTTAGGGCCATGTTTTTGAGGCAGGTTATCCCTTGCATGCCAGGCATTTGCTTACTTTTGTGGCAAACCCATGTGCATTGAGCCGGAGACAACAGACCATTGAGCGTGTATCTGTGCTGGATTATGCCGCGGAGGGCCGTGCACTTGCCCGTTTGGATGGAAAGGTGATTTTCATTGAAGGTGGGGCAGTGCCTGGGGATGAGGTAGATATCCGGGTGATAAAGGACAGGAAAGACTGGGCCATAGCACGTGTGGTACAGTTTCGCAAGTATGCTCCTCAGCGGGTGGAGCCTTTTTGTGCGCATTTTGGCTTATGTGGGGGTTGTGCCTGGCAAATGTTGCCCTATCCACAGCAACTGCAGTACAAGCAGCGGCAGGTGCAGGAAGTATTTCAGCATATCGGCCGGATCTCATTTCCATGGATAAAACCTATTATTGCTGCTGACCGCATTACAGGCTATCGCAACAAGGCCGAGTTTACGGCGGCTGACCGCGCATTCCTTCCCGAAAAAACATGGGAAACGTTTACCTACACCCAGCAAACACCTCCCCCTGCGCTGGGTTATCATGTGGCCGGGCATTTTGACCGGGTCTTGCAGATTGAAACCTGTCATCTCGTGCCCGAGCCCGTAAACCGGCTTCGCAATCGGGTATATGCATTTTGCATGCAATACCAAAAGCAGCTCGGTTATCAGTTGTTTTATCACATCAGGCATCATACCGGCTGGCTTCGTGGTCTTTCTATCCGCATCAATAAGCAGCACGAGATGATGGCCAACCTCATCTTCGCCTATGCCGATCAGAGCCTCTTAAGGGCTTTGTGCGATATGCTGCTCCGGGAATTTCCCGAGCTTTCCACCTTATATGTGACGATTAACACCAAAAAAAATGATTCCTTGCAGGACCTTGAGCCCGAACTTGTGCATGGGCCGGGGTATTTGCTGGAACGGCTTGGGGCTTATGTGTTTAAGATAGGTCCTAAATCTTTTTTTCAGACCAACAGTTACCAGGCGGAAAGGTTGTATGATCAGGTGAAGCAAATGGCTGCTTTGCGGGGTACGGAAACCGTGTACGACTTGTATTGTGGCACAGGCTCCATAGGCATTTATGTAGCCGATCAGGCTGCAAAGGTTATCGGCATTGAACAGGTGCCCGAGGCCGTGGAAGATGCCCGGCAAAATATCCGCCTCAATGGTTTATCGCATGTGCAGGTCTATGCCGGCGATGTTTTGGAAGTGTGGGATGAAGCATTTCTTGCCCAACACGGCCGTCCCGACGTGGTGATCACCGATCCGCCCCGTGCAGGCATGCATCCGAAATTGGTAGGCCGGCTCCTGCAAGTGAGGCCCAGGCTGGTCATTTATGTAAGTTGCAATCCCGCCACACAGGCCAGAGATCTGCAACAGCTGCAACAGGCCTATCGGATTGATGAGGTCCAGCCATTGGATATGTTTCCCCATACCCATCACATTGAAAACATCGTAAAACTCGTCAGCATTTAAAAAACAACTGTGTTTGCCAAATTTCAAGTAAATCAAAGCTATATGAATGGATTCAGGCCTACCCGATTTCAGATTTTGCCTCCTGTCATTAAAAATTTGATCATCATCAATGCCCTGGTGTTTTTTGCCCAGCTCACATTGCCTCGCGTGCTGCATGTGGATATCGATCAAATGTTTGCCCTGCACTATTGGGGGTCGCCCTTATTTCATTGGTATCAATTCATTACCCACATGTTCATGCACGGGAGCTTTGAACATATTTTCTTCAACATGTTTGCCCTCTGGATGTTTGGCAGTATCCTGGAAAATGTGTGGGGGCCTCGTCGTTTCCTCAGTTTTTATTTAATCTGTGGCATAGGTGCAGCATTTTTTTACATGCTCACCCTCACCTGGCGATTCCATCACATCCTGGAACAGACGGGCATCACGGAGGAACAGGTGCAGAATTGGTGGTATTTGTACACCCACCACATCAGCGGAACTTTTGCCATGCTGCCCGATAAAATTCAGGAAATCTGGATTGTGCCCACCTTAGGCGCCTCCGGAGCCATCTTTGGGGTATTGGTGGCCTTTGGATATATGTTCCCCAACAGCATGATTTACATTTATTTTTTCTTCCCGCTTAAAGCAAAATACTTTGTGACCATTTATATTTTGATTGAGCTGTTTCTGGGCATTCAGAATTCTGCCGGGGATAATGTAGCCCATTTTGCCCATCTCGGAGGGGCATTAGTAGGTTTTGTGCTCATGAAAACCTGGAACCGGCACCATCACACTCCTTATGATTACTGAGCTTATGATCAAAAGCCACTAAAAAGAATAAACAAGAGCGCCAAACAATCGGGCAGAAATATTAAATTTGTAAGAAATCGTGCAGGATGAAAACGACGATGCAGCATCAGCGCCATCCTATTTTTCTAGGCGAGGATAACAATATCGTTTTCAAATTGATATGCATCAACCTGGTGGTATATTTGCTGCTCAACTTCATCCGCGTCATTTATTTTCTGTATGGTTTTTCCTATGCTGATTTTTACAATCAGATCATGCCCTGGGTGGTGCTGCCTTCATCCTGGCATCAGCTGCTCACGCATCCCTGGACGGTGCTCACCTTTATGTTTGTGCATTTAAGCTTCTGGCATATCCTCAGCAATATGTTGTGGTTCTGGGTGTTTGGCCGGTTGTTGCAGGATTTTGCCGGCCACCAGAAAGTGGCTCCGGTGTATGTATATGGCGGGCTGGTCGGGGGCGCATTGTTCATCATCAGCTATCATCTTTTCCCCATCTTCAAGCCCATAGCGGAGCATTCGACGGCTTTTGGTGCCTCGGCCAGCGTAATGGCTATTGCATTTGCCACCACATGGCTGATTCCCCGGTTTCGGTTTTTCCCCATGGTTGCCGGGGGAATTCCGCTTTGGGTGGTGACAGTGATTTTTGTATTGGTGGATTTGGCCAGCATTCCGCATGGGAATGCGGGTGGGCATATTGCCCATTTGGGGGGAGCGCTGTTTGGCGCCCTGTTCATGTGGCAGCTGCAGCGGGGGCACGACTGGTCAATGGGCATGCAAAGCATGTTCAGCTGGGTAAATGGCTGGTTTGATCCGGATCGCAAACAGCTGCGCCGGCCCTCGCATGGATCAGAGAAAAAATCAACCCATCGCTCAGGGCGATTTTATCGTCCGGACATTCCTCCCTTTAAAAAAGTCTCTCGCATCAGTGAGAAAAAAATTGACGAGATTCTCGACAAGATAAACGAACAGGGCTTCCACTCCCTGACCCGGGAAGAAAGGGAAATCCTGAGAAGAGCCAGCCAGGAAGATATTCAGTAGCCCACTCATGCGCCTCAGCTTACACAGACTATTTCGCCGGGGGTTTCATCTGCTGTTGATCGGATGCAGTGGTATCATGCTGGTAGCTGCCTGGTCGCCCTATGCCAATCCGTCCCAATGGTGGCCACTGGCATTCCTGGGGTTGGCTTTTCCGTTGTGGATGCTGGTGGTGCTCATCTTGTGGGTTGTGAGCTTGCTGGTAAGAAGCAAATGGATAGTTGTGCCAACCCTGGCTTTGGTGGGCAGCTGGAAGGCAATACAGGTTACCCTGGCCTTTCCCCATTTACGCCCTGCAACACCCGATTCCACCGCTCCGGTGCTGAAGCTGATGAGCTATAACGTGCATGGATTCACCCCCTATCATAACCGCCCTGACCCGCGCGGCAAATACAGTAAGGCTATGTTGCAATTGATTGCCGAAGAACAGCCTGACGTAGTATGCTTGCAGGAATTTTTTACCAGCGATAATCCCCGCCACAAGCAAAAGAATTACAAGGCTTATATTTCCGATA
This sequence comes from Thermoflavifilum sp., assembly GCA_019683625.1. GTDB lineage: Bacteria > Bacteroidota > Bacteroidia > Chitinophagales > Chitinophagaceae > Thermoflavifilum. The sequence goes on from JADGHY010000038.1 coordinate 6,208, forward strand.
GCCTGGGCTACCCTTATCGTTATTTCAGCAGCGATTACAATGCTGCTAACAGCACAAGCCATTCCGGTGTCATCATTTTTTCCCGCTGGCCCATTTGCCGGGCGGCTAAAATCCCCATCATCGCACATCCGCATGCAGAAAGCCTCATCTTTGCCGACCTGGTGATCCGAAACGATACCGTGCGTTTATTCACCGTGCACCTGCAATCCATTTACCTGAATCAAAATGATCTGATGCAGATTGAAGAGATGAAACAAGGCAATGATACAGCCTGGAAAGCATCGCGACCGATATGGGGCAAATTAAAACGGGCTTTTATCCGGCGCAGCGAAGAGAGCAAAAGGGTAAAAAAAGCATTGGAACAATCTCCTTACCCTTGCATCATTTGCGGTGACTTTAATGATACTCCGGTTTCATTCACTTATTTCACCATTGCAAAGGGTTTGCAGGATGGTTTTGTGAAGAGAGGCAAAGGCCTGGGCGCAACCTACTACAGCATATCCCCTACCTTGCGCATCGACTACATTCTGGCCGATAACAACTGGAAGTTTATCCAATTTAAGCGCATACCCGTGCATCTTTCCGACCATTATCCTGTGGTAGCCGAATTGCAATTGCAACCATCTGTTCATCCCTAATCACCTGATCCCATGTTTTTTGCCCCATTTAAAAATCTGCTGTTGCTTGTGGTCACTCTTTTGGTATGGTTCATATATCTGCTGGGCGTCTCAGCGACCTTTTTGCCGTCACCGGCTCCTTGGTGGGTAAATCTGGGCGGATTGGCCTTCCCTTATGTGTTTTTTGCCATGCTGGTGCTGGTAGTGGTGTGGATTCCCATCCGATGGAAGATGGCCATGGCAAGCGCCCTGATCTTGCTGTGCGGATGGAAAGGTGTCACCCATACCTGGGGCCTGCATGTGCGCAATCAACCCGTAAATGGGGAAAATGGTTTTACGGTGATGAGCTACAATGTGAAAAATTTCAAATCGCAGGTGAGTGACTGGCCACATTGGCGGGATGATTTTGACCGCGTGTTGTATTTTCATAATGCCGATATCATTTGCTTGCAGGAATTTGCTACGGTAGATTTATACCTGCACAACGAAAAAAATAATGTCCGGCATTATGGTGCCCTGCTGCAAAAACCCTATGTGTATTTTACCAACGACCACCAATGGGTTACCCCTTATGGCTATACCTGGTATTTCGGAAATATGATCCTGTCGAGGTTCCCTTTTGCAGATACCGGTAAAATAGCGATAGATACAAGCCAACATATCAGCTTAGCCTATGCCGATGTGGTGGTTGCAGCAGATACCATTCGGGTGATGACCACCCATTTGCAATCGTTCGGGTTAGAAACCGGGGAGGTACAAAGCCTCAAAGATCCCGTTACAGCGTCTTCTAAACGCCTGTTGTATAAGCTGCGAAAAGGCTATCAGTTGCGTGAGCATCAGGTGCTGGCAGTGGCAGAAGCCATCCGGCAAAGCCCATACCCCGTTATCTTATGCGGAGATTTCAATACCACGCCGGTATCCACCACCTATTTTACCCTGAGCAGGCATCTGCAGGATGCTTTTTTACGGAAAGGTGCAGGTCTGGGGCGAACTTATGCGCGCTATGCGCCTACCCTGCGCATCGATTATATTTTCGTGGATCCCCGTTTGGAGGTGAAAGGCTTTGAGGTATTGAAACTGCGGGCATCCGATCACTATCCGGTGATGGCGGGCATTAACCGTAAAACCGGTGGATCATAGGAAAATTCCGATTTTTGCGGCACAGCCTTGTTTTTATGTCGGTACTCACGATCTACAATTCTTTAACCCGCCAGAAAGAAGTATTTGAGCCTTTGCATCCGCCCTATGTGGGGTTGTACGTCTGCGGGCCAACAGTCTCAGGCGAATCGCATCTTGGTCATGCCCGGCCTTATATCACCTTTGATGTGGTATATCGCTATCTGCGTCATCTTGGCTATCAGGTGCGCTATGTGCGCAACATAACCGATGCTGGCCATTTTGAAGAAGAAGGACGCGAGGCAGAAGACAAAATTGCCCGAGGAGCTATTCTGGAAAAGCTGGAGCCCATGGAGCTGGTACAGAAATATACCCGGCTCTTCCACTGGGGCATGCAGCAATTCAATTGTCTGGATCCCAACATAGAACCTACTGCCACGGGCCATATCATCGAACAAATCAGCATGATTGAAGATATTCTGGCCAAAGGTTACGCTTATGTGGTAAATGGCTCCGTGTATTTTGATGTGGTAAAATATGCCGCGCATTATCCGTACGGACAATTGAGTGGCAGGGTGCTCGATGAACTGCTGGCCACTACCCGTGAGCTGGAAGGGCAGGAGGAAAAGCGAAACAAGGCCGATTTTGCGCTGTGGAAAAAAGCCCCGCCCCAACATATCATGCGTTGGAAAAGCCCGTGGGGCGAAGGATTCCCGGGATGGCATATCGAGTGTTCGGCTATGAGCACGAAATATCTGGGGCATCCTTTCGATATTCACGGAGGAGGGATGGACTTGCTATTTCCTCACCATGAATGTGAAATTGCTCAGTCGACCATCGCGTTTGGAGAGCCACCTGTGCGGTATTGGATGCACAATAACATGATTACCATCAATGGCCGGAAGATGGGCAAAAGTTATCATAATGTGATTAAACTCACCGAATTGTTTAGTGGCCAGCATCCCTTGCTGGAACAGCCCTATCATCCCATGGTGGTGCGTTTTTACATTCTGCAAACGCATTATCGCAGTACGCTTGACTTTTCCAATGAAGCCCTTCAGGCCGCAGAAAGAGGTTTGCAGCGGTTGTGGGAAGCTTTTGACCTGTTGCAGAAAATGGCCACTGCCATCCCTGACGGGCAAGCCTTGGCCCCGGAAGAAAAATTTTCATCCAATAGCCTGGAAGGAAGAATCCAACAGCTGTGTGCAGACTGCCGGGAGGCTATGGACGATGATTTCAACACAGCCCGCGTCCTGGCCAATTTGTTCGAACTGGTGCCTATTGTCAATGCGGCAGGCCATCATCAGCTGGCAGAACAGCTTAGCCCTGCAACCATTAAGCTTCTCCAGCAGAGTTTTTCGCTATACCTGAGTGAGATTTTAGGCCTGCAACCCATTCAAAAGCAGGACAGTCAACTTGTGGAAGCCTTGCTGGAACTATTGATAGAGATCCGGCGCGAAGCTCGCCTGCGAAAAGATTACGCCACTTCCGACCGCATTCGCCAGCAGTTGCAGCGCATCGGCATTCAGCTCAAAGACGAAAAAGATGGTTCGGTCACCTATACTTTTCAATGAATTTTAGTTCTGTCATCATGCACGTTGTCAATCCGTTTTCCCGTTTTCTCAGGCGCCCCATGTTGAAGCTAACATTGGGTTTATGGATTTGGGCTGCAATCTGGATAATATTGAGCAGTGGCTGTCACCCCCGCACTTCGAGCACAGAAACCACTTCCAGCGGCCCGTTAATCAACCCCCGTATTGCTGTTCCGGCTTTTGAGGCTGATTCGGCCTATGCGTATGTAGCCAGGCAGGTGCAGTTTGGCCCCCGTATTCCCGGCACTGCTGCCCATGAAGCCTGTGCTGATTGGCTTATAGCCCGCCTAAAAGCTTGGGCCGATACCGTATATGTGCAGCGAACCACACTCAAGGCCTGGAATCAGCACCAGTTGGCTTGTGTGAATATCATCGGCAGTTTTCAGCCGGCTGCAAAAGAGCGATTGCTGCTGCTGGCTCATTGGGATACCCGCCCCTGGGCTGATCAGGATCCTCTTCCGGCTAATCGCAAGAAGCCTTTCCCCGGAGCCGATGATGGCGCCAGCGGAGTGGGCGTGTTGCTGGAAGTTGCCCGTCAGCTGCATCTGAAACATCCAGACATTGGCATTGACCTGCTGTTCACCGATGTGGAAGATTATGGCAACGATAGCGTGGCCCATAGTTTTTGCCTGGGCACCCAATACTGGGCTCAACATCCGCATGTGCCGGGTTATACAGCCGATTATGGCATCCTGCTCGACATGGTGGGGGGTAAAAATGCCCATTTTTATATGGAAGGGCAATCTCAGCAATTTGCGGGCCCGCAACAAACTTTGTTCTGGAATCTGGCCAATGCTTTAGGGTATTCCGATTATTTCCGGTACGACAAAATCAATGTGACCATCGAAGACGATCATCAATATGTGAGCCAAATGGCTCATATTCCCTGCTTTGATGTGATTCATTTGCGCAATAACCCCAAAAATCCCTTTCCTCCTTATTGGCATACTTTACAAGATAATCTGGAAAATATTGATCCCGCTACGCTCAAAGCCGTAGGACAAACGGTTTTACAGCTCATATACACCCATCCGGCCTATTAAAGAGGCCGGTGCAGGTACATGTTGTAGTCGGGCAAAATGGCCTCGTATTCCTGATTCATCAGGGGGGAAGTCATTAGGAAATCGGCCGTAGCTCTGTCGCAAGCAATGGGAATATTCCATACCACGGCCAGCCTTAACAAGGCCTTGATATCCGGATCATGTGGCTGGGCTTCCATAGGATCCCAGAAAAAAATCATTACATCCACTTTTCCTTCGGCTATGCGGGCACCAATTTGCTGATCGCCGCCCAGCGGGCCACTCAGCATTTTTTTAATGGGCACGTCCAGCGCATCTTCCAGAAGTTTGCCCGTAGTACCCGTGGCCAACAGCTCATGACGGGTTAGCGCAGCTTTGTTGTACACGGCCCATTCAATGAGTTCGGCTTTCTTATGGTCGTGCGCAATCAGGGCAATACGCTTGCGGGCCTGAAGCACCCGATGGGACGGTTGATGAGCACTCATATATTGCGTTTTTGAAAAATCTGAAAGTCCTTGAGGTAGTGGAGGATGCAAACCTGACACAAAAAGGATGGTAAATTTCCCTTTAAGCCGCTCAAATTAATTAATTTTGTTTCAAATAACCCAACAAAATGATTAAAACCGGAAATCCCACCATCAGCATATACACGGAGATGACGCCGAATCCGGAAACGATGAAGTTCGTGGTGAATCGCCTGTTGTACCCGGGCAAAAGCATTGAGTTTACCGATGAAGCAGCAGCCAGGCCTTCGCCGCTGGCCACAGAATTGTTTAGCTTTCCCTTTATCAAGGGTGTATTCATCATGAGCAATTTTGTTACCCTTACCAAGGTACCGGATGTGCAATGGGAAGATGTGATTCCCACCCTAAAAGCATTTTTAAAATCTTACCTCGAAGAAGGTCGCCCCGTGATCCACGAAGAGGAACTGGAAAAACAGGCTGATGCCGCTATTGCCGATGATGATCCGGAAGTAGTGAAAAAAATTAAGGAGCTGCTGGAAAATTATGTGAAACCTGCCGTAGAAATGGATGGTGGCGCTATCCAGTTCAAACACTATGAAAAAGGCAAGCTCACTCTTATCCTGCAGGGCGCTTGCTCAGGCTGCCCCTCTTCCATGATTACGCTGAAAGCCGGAATTGAGGGCATGATGAAACGCCTGGTTCCCGAAGTAAAAGAAGTAGTAGCCGAACCCAGATAAATAGATATAACAGTTATAATTTTGGAAGATTTAAGGATAATGTCAAATATCTTGTAGCATGAAGGCTTATGAGCAAACCATAATGGAATGTGTGGCGGGCAGAAAAATGCTCATCCAATATACACCAACAGAGAAAGGGGAAATGGTGAAGCTTTCCGTAAAAGATTGGGAGAAAGCTAAAAAGGAATTAGAAAAATATAAACAAATGTGGAAACTTCACACTACCCTTTTTCGTGCGCTGAACGAGGTTAATGTGCTGAAAAATCAGCAGACCCATAAACAAAGCTTAACAGCGTTTTTAGATGCACTTTAATGTAATTCCCAGTGAATCGTTTCAGAAAGAAGCAAAAAGACTCATCAAAAAATACCCTTCTCTCAAAAATGAACTGATCAAATTAGGCAATATTCTCACCCATCAGCCTGTGCATGGTGTTTTCTTAGGCAATAATCTTTACAAGATACGCATTGCCATTCATAGCAAGGGAAAAGGCAAAAGCAGGGGAGGAAGAATCATAAGCTATGTCTGTGAAGAGAAAAATGAGGTGTATTTGTTGGCGATTTACGACAAATCGGAATACGAGAGTATTAACGACCAAGTGCTTAGCC
>JADGHY010000039.1 GCA_019683625.1 Thermoflavifilum sp.
ACCTATGAATATGTCTGTTGCCTTTCAATGGGTGAGTAGGCCATATTTATTCGAGATTTAATTTTTCCTCAATCAAATATTGATTACGTTCCGGAGCATTTCTTGTAATCAGTTCACCTAAAAAACCTGCAAGGAAAAGCTGGGAACCGATGATCATGGCCAGCAGCGCCAGATAGAAAATCGGTCGCTCCGTCATCCGATATTGAAGAAAGATAAGCTTTGCAATGGTCAGATATACGGCTATGGCAAAGCCAAACAGGAAGGCTATCGTGCCCATGGTGCCGAAGAAATGCATAGGACGTTTGCCAAAACGCCCCACAAAGACGATCGACAGCAAATCCAGAAAACCATTGATAAACCTTTCCCATCCAAATTTTGAACGGCCATATTTCCGGGGGCGGTGAGCTACAATTTTTTCGCCAATACGGGTAAATCCCGCCCATTTGGCAATCACCGGAATATACCGGTGCATTTCACCATACACCTCAATGCTTTTCACCACCTTTTTCCGATAAGCTTTTAATCCGCAATTGAAATCGTGCAAAGGAATATGGGAAATGCGTCGGGTTACCCAATTAAAAAAGCGGGAAGGAATATTTTTGGTAAACAGGTTATCATGGCGTTTCTTTTTCCAGCCACTTACCAGATCATATCCCTGAGAGGTTATCATTTCGTAGAGTGCAGGGATTTCGTCGGGGCTATCCTGCAGGTCGGCATCCATGGTAATCACCACTTCACCACAAGCATGGCGGAAGCCTTCATTGAGGGCGGCCGATTTGCCATAATTGCGTTGAAAACGAATCCCTTTCAGGGCAGGGTATTGTCGGGCAAGCTGTTGAATCACCTGCCATGATCCGTCTGTGGAACCATCATCCACTAAGATGATTTCATAAGTCCACCCATGAGCCTCCACCACCCGATGAATCCATGCACATAGTTCGGGCAATGACTCAGCTTCATCTTTCAGCGGGATAACGATAGAAATATCCATGTTACGGTCAACTTGCAGGCTGTGCGGGCTTGCCCTCTTTTCGGGCGATGGCCGCACCGATCAACGAGGCTACGGCTCCGGCAATCAGGGTTCCGAAGATGGTTCCGGCCAGCATGAATACGGTGAAATATTTTTCCGTGAAACTCATGGCCATGTTGATTTGCTCTTCCGTCATATTACCCCGTTTCTCCATGGCTTCCCTGGCCATTTGTAACGATTGTTCCTTGAAACCCGGTACAAAAATCAGGAATAAAATGAGAAACACCACATACAGGGAAGTGGTAACGGCGGTGGTTTTAAATCCGTTGGCAAACAATTCGCCATAAGTCACGCGATGGGCCAGGGCCTTGGCATGGGATTGCTGGGCAATGATAATCAGGATCACAAAAAGCAAGGTGGGGATCCATCGGGAAAAGCCCTGCTGTGGTACGGAAAACACATAATAAACCACAAAGAGAACAATCATCACCACGGCAATTAATATTCCCCATTGCAGGTGTGTCTTGGGTGTAGCAGGAGCCTGGGATGCGGGTGTTTGAGGTGTTTGTTCCATAGTTTTTTATTTATTGAGGTGAAACATGCGGCAGGATAAGTTGGTGTTTAGCCACAATACCATATACGAATCCCTTCAGTCGTTGACCGATGAAAGGGCTGTGGTGCGATTTGGAGCGAATATGTTTTTCTTCGAAAATCCATTCCTGATCCGGATCAAAGATAGTGAGATTTGCCTCTTTTCCAACACTTATTTGTATGTCGGACAACCCCAGTAGGGTCCTGGGTTTGGTGGTGAGCATCGTGATTTTTTGCAGCAAACTTACGGCAGGTAATTCGCGGTTAATTATCCCAAAAAAGCTCTCCAGGCCGATCATGCCCGGTGCTGCATATTCAAATTCCACCTGTTTGCTTTCCACATCCTGCGGGCGATGATGGGTGGCAAATGCATCGATGATGCCTTGCTCAATGGCCTGTTTCAAGGCTTTTACATCTTCTTCCGCACGAAGCGGCGGGATGACTTTTAGGCACGCATCATAATTTTCCAGGCAGGCATCGGTAAGCGCCAGATGGTAGGGAGTGACGGAGCAACTTACCTGCACGCCCTGTTGTTTTGCAGCAGCAATAACCTCAAGCGCATCGCGGGTTGATATGCCGGTAAAATGCAAGCGGGAGGCGGTGTATCGGGTTAATTCCACATCGCGCTGGACTGGAATAAGTTCGCTGATAGCCGGAATGCCTGGCATGCCCAGGCGTACGGAATGAATCCCTTCGTGCATGAGGCCATAGGCAGAAAGAGAACGATCATCCGGAAGCTGAATGATGATTCCGTTGAAGGCACGGACATATTCCAACGCTTTCAGCAGCAGTCCGGCCGACTGAACAGGTTGCCAGCCATCGCTGAAGGCCACCGCACCATGAGCATGCAAGTCGTACAACTCGGCCAAGGACTTACCTTCCAGATCTTTGCTGATAGCTCCCAGCGGGCGGATGGTCACTGCCTGATCTTTGGATTTATGCAACAGGTAATCCAGTTCGGCTTTTGATTGCACCACCGGAGAAGTGTTTGGCACCAGGCAAACCTCGGTAAACCCACCCGCTGCTGCGGCAGCACAACCACTGATCAGATCTTCTTTTCGTTCAAAGCCCGGATCACCAAAATCGGCAAACAAATCCACCCAACCCGGTGACACATGAGCATTGGGCAAGGCAATACGCTCTGCTGTTTCATCCTCAATATGATCGGCGATCTGATCAATATAGCCATTGACAATCAAGATGTCACACGGCGCCGAGAGGGCATGTTGGTGAGGATCTGCAATGCGCACTTGTGAAAGCAATACACGCATGGGAAAATACATGGAAACGGGTGTAAAAATACAGATATCCGGTCATCTGCATCGTGTTTTCAAATTAATGCTTAGCTTTGCAACCCTAATCGGTTCGGGGAGTAGCTCAGCCCGGTTAGAGTACACGTCTGGGGGGCGTGTGGTCGCTGGTTCGAATCCAGTCTCCCCGACCACAATTGCCGGGGTTAATATCACCCGGCTTTTTTATTGGGATAGCATAAAGATGCTGCTTTTGTATTTCTCGCCGTAATTTCGTTTTCCCATGAACAAACTTTGGCAAAAGAATACAACGGTACACGAAGCCGTAGAACGCTTTACCACGGCCAGCGATAGGGAATTTGATCCTATGCTTGCCCCCTTTGATATCCTGGGCTCGCTTGCCCACATCCGCATGCTGGCAGCTGTGGGATTGCTGGCTGAGGCTGAACAACAACAGCTTGCCGCTGCATTGCGCGAAATTTATCATCAGATCACAACAAAAGGATTTGCACTCGAACCCGGCGTGGAGGACGTACACTCACAGATTGAGTTGTGGCTCACGCAAAAGCTGGGTGATATGGGTAAAAAGATCCACAGTGGCCGTTCGCGCAATGATCAGGTGTTGGTGGATATTAAGTTATTCCTGCGGGCAGAAATTGAGCATATCGTGCATGAGCTTCATGCATTCTTTTCTCAGTTATTGACCCTGAGCGAAAAGCATCGGGATGATTTGATGCCGGGATACACGCATCTGCAGCTGGCTATGCCCTCTTCATTCGGGCTATGGTTTAGTGCTTACGCAGAAAGTTTGGTTGATGACATGCGCATGCTGCGTGCAGCATTTGATGTGGTCAATAAAAATCCGTTAGGCTCTGCAGCTGGCTATGGCTCTTCTTTTCCGCTCAACAGAAGGATGACCACCACGCTGTTAGGTTTTGATGACTTGCATTACAATGTGGTATATGCTCAGATGAGCCGTGGAAAGACCGAGAAAATAGTTGCCCAGGCTTTGGCTCATATTGCCGCCACGCTGGGCCGGCTGGCCATGGATGTATGCTTGTACATGAATCCTCATTTTAATTTTATTCGTTTGCCCGATGCCTTCACTACCGGCTCATCCATCATGCCGCATAAAAAAAATCCGGATGTGTTTGAGCTCATTCGCGCCCGTTGCAATCAACTGCAGGCATTGCCTTACGAAATTACCCTGATGACTACGAACTTACCCTCGGGCTATCATCGCGATCTGCAACTGATCAAAGAGCATTTATTTCCGGCATTTGCTGCCCTAAGAGATTGCATACACATGTTTGAGCTGATGTTTAGCCATCTGGAGGTTCGGAAAAATATTCTGGATGATCCCCAATATCGTTATTTATTCAGTGTGGAAGAGGTCAATCGAAGGGTTTTGCAGGGCATACCTTTCCGTGATGCTTACCGGCAGGTGGGCCAGGAAATTGAAGAAGGCCGTTTTCAATATAGTGGTCAATTGCATCATACCCATGAGGGAAGTATTGGCAATTTGTGCCTGGACGATATCCGACGCATGATGGAAGAACAAGTCAATAGCTTCCCATTTGAAAAAATTCATCGGTCTTTGCAGCAGCTGCTTGCCGATGCATCATCCCGTGGGTCGGAATAACAGGCCTTCCCGGCTTGCCCAGCCTTATCGTGCTCCCGGCGGGCAATAGGTATTCAGAAAATTGGTTAACAGGGTATACAAATGTTGGGTAGTGCCTTTGCCTTCGCTGATGCCATGGGTGCGGTTGGGATATTCCATCATGGCAAACTGTTTGCCGTGCGCTACCAATGCGTTAATTAACCTTTCCTGATTTTGATAGTGCACATTATCATCGCCGCTGCCATGCACAATCAGCAAATGCCCCCGCAGGCCTTCCACATGATTGATGGATGAGCCGGCTTCATAATAAGCACTATCTTCGGGCATCAGCCCCATGTAGCGTTCTTCGTAAATATTATCATAGCAGGGCAGGTAGGAGATGCCGGCTACTGCCATTCCGGTTTTATAGATGTCGGGATATTGAAACATGAGGTTTTGGGTAGATGATCCTCCTCCACTCCACCCCCAGACGGCAATGCGGCTGGTATCCACCCATGGCCACTGAAGAATTTTTTTGGCGGCCATAGCCTGGTCGTGGATGTTTAACACGCCAATGCCCCGGTAAATGGCGTGTCGCCAGGCGGCTCCTTTGGGTGCAGGGGTGCCCCGGTTATCTACGGAAATAATCACATATCCTGCATCGGCAAGCTGCTGATACCAGGCATTGGGCGCAAATACATCCCGCACGGTGGTGGAAGCAGGTTCGCCATAGACATAAAACAAGACCGGATATTTTTTAGTGGAATCAAAATTAGCCGGTCTTATCATCCAGCCATCCATGGTGATGCCATCGTCGGTAGTGATCTGGAAAAAGCTTTGGGGATTGCGTGTCAGAAATTTCACCTGTTCTGCTGATAGGGGATATTGTGGCAGGCTTTTCAACACGGTGCCCGACGGGAATGCAACCATCTCGGCCACGGGCGGAGTGGTATGATTAGAAAAAACATGCAAGGCAAACAGCCCATCGGGCGAAAACTGATATTGGTGGGTACCCGTTTCTTCGGCAGGGGAAACCCTTTCGGGAGCGGTGCTGCTGCCATCCAGCTTCACGCGGTACAGGTATTGCTGAGTTGCGTTATCGGGTGAAGCCGTGAAATACAGCCAGTTGTGCGGCTCGTCAATCCCTACAATGTCGATGACATCATAATTGCCGCGGGTAAGCAGTTTCTCTCCGGAACCATCGCGATGCAGGCGATACACATGTTTCCAACCATCTTTTTCTGTTGTCCAGAGAAAATCCTGAAAATGGTTAATCCAGTCCCACCCCGGCCGGTCATATTGCCAGAAATAATTCAAATCAATCCAGGTGGTATCGCCTTCCGCGTAGATGCGCTTTACGGAATGGGTTTTCAGATTGGCCAGGTACAAAACGCTGCTATCTTGCCGCCGGTTAAGCTGTTGAATCATGAGCTCATCAGCATTTCCAGCCCAATCCATTCTCGGAAGATAATGCTGATAGGGATCTCCCGGTATTTTCAACCATGAAGTGATGCCCGTGGCAATATTCACCACGCCAATGCGGGCCGAAGAAGGGTTATAGCCCACTTTAGGATATTGCACCGGAATGGTAAAGGAATAAATGGAATCAGTGGTATTCAGCATCAGGTAGTCGCGCACTTTGCTCGCATTCACCTGCCAGTAGGCGATGGATTTGCTGTCGGGGCTCCATCGAAAACCATCCCGGCAAAAAAGCTCTTCCTCATAAGCCCAGTCGAACGTACCATTGATGATTTTCTCCGTGCCATCGTGGGTGAGTTGTTTTCTTTTGCCGGTAGCTAAATCTTCCACATACAAATTATGTTGGCTTACGTAAGCAGCCATCTTTCCGTCAGGGGAGATTTTGGCAAACTGCAGAGAGGATGCTGGTAATCCTTTTCCCAGCTGATGCAGGCTATGGGTTTGCAACGCATAGATCCAGAAATCACCCCGGGTATGCGCACGCCAGACCCGTTTGGAATTGGTGAATATCAGCAACAGTTGATGGGTGCGGTCGTATGTATAAGATTCGATGTGCAGAGGTTGTTGACTGCCAGCCGGTATCAGATCCTGTGAACTGACAAGCGTTTGTGCAGAAAAATTTGCCGCAGGATCATATTCCACGATTTGTTGTGCTCCGTCGTCGGTGGTGATGAGCCGGGTAAACAAATGGCCTGTTTTTTCCCATTGCACATGTTCAAAACTCTCGATATCCGGCAAAGGCTTGGGCTCATTGGCATCCCAGACCAGGCTGTTGGGCGACCAGGCTTGAGGCAATGGTTGAGCCCAGGACAGTGTACACAAAAGGCTTAGGCCGCAAAGGCCAAGCAAACCAGCATGTTTGCAATATTTCATAACAGGCATATTTGATTGAGGCAACGAAAGTAGAAAAATTGTATGGCACGGCAACAGAATTTTGATGAATGTGAGGGCGGTAGGGAATCGTTATTTTTACAAAAAAATCGCATGAGGGTGAAGCAGCCTGCAGATGATGATATGCTGTTGCAAGAAGATGAGTTTGAGCGATTGTTGATCACCGTAGATCGGCGACAGGAGCCTATTCGCGTAGATAAATATTTAACCCATCGGATAGCAGGTATCTCCCGCAACCGGGTGCAACAGGCCATCGAGGCGGGCTTGGTGAAATGGCTTGATCCGTATGGGCAGCGGCCTCCTCAACCGATAAAAGCCAATTACAAGGTGAAGCCGGGCGACCAGTTTGAAGTGTGGCTTTTTGTGCAGCCCGATACCGAAGAGATTGTTCCCGAGCCTATCCCGCTTGATATCGTGTATGAGGATGCACATGTGATGGTGATCAATAAGCCTGCCGGGCTGGTTGTGCACCCCGGCAACGGCAACTATGCGCATACTTTGGTGAATGGTTTGGCTTATCATCTGCAACACACCACCCAGGATGTCCTGCCCCGTTGGGGATTGGTGCATCGGATTGATAAAAATACCAGTGGCCTGCTGGTTGTGGCCAAGTCAGATCTGGCGCTCAGGCATCTGGCTCAGCAATTTTTTGCACACAGCACCGAACGGAAATACCTGGCCCTGGTATGGGGCGATTTGCCGCAGGATAGCGGTACGATCCGTGCCCATATTGGCCGGCATCAACGGTATCGTCAACTGATGGATGCTTACCCAGATGGGGAATTGGGCAAAGAAGCCATCACCCATTATCGGGTACTGGAAAGGTTTTACTATGTGACCTTGGTGGAATGCCAACTGGAAACGGGCCGTACCCATCAGATCCGGGTGCATATGCAACATATCGGCCATCCCTTGTTTAACGATGAAACTTACGGCGGGAATCGCATCGTAAAAGGTACTGTTTACAAGGCTTACAAAGACTTTGTGCATCGTTGCTTTGAGATCATGCCCCGGCAAGCTCTTCATGCCCAGACTTTAGGGTTCACCCATCCGGCTACGGGAAAGCGGATGCATTTTGAAGCTCCTTTGCCGGAAGATTTCCGCAAGCTGTTGGAAGCCTGGAGAAACTATGTGGCACAGCTGCAAAAACCCATTTAAGTCGGCATAAATCCACATTTGCTCCCCACCCCTGCCCATGAAAATTTTTTGGAAACAGACAATCTTTTTATTTTTCGCCACATGACCGGTATTTAAGGGATTGTTTTTCATCATGCTCAATTTTTGCACATGAAACTCCATGTTATCGACTATCTCATCATTGCCTTGTATTTCCTGTTTGTGATTGGCATTGGATTTTTAATCCGAAGAAAAGTAAAATCGAGTCAGGATTTCCTGATGAGTGGCAGAGCCATTCCTTTGTGGATAGCGAGTCTGGCTTTTATCTCGGCTAACTTGGGCGCACAGGAAGTGATTGGCATGGCAGCATCGGGAGCGAAGTATGGCATCATGACGAGCCATTTTTACTGGTTGGGCGCTATTCCGGCTATGTTGTTTTTGGGGATTTTTATGATGCCGTTTTATTATGGAAGCCAGGCGCGGTCTGTGCCGGAATATCTGGCCAAACGATACGATGAAAAGACAAGGGCATTCAATGCCATCACCTTTGCGGTGATGACCATTTTCTCTTCCGGCATCTCACTTTATGCCCTGGCCAAGCTTTTTGAAGTGATTTTGGGCTGGAGCTTTGAATTATCTATTTATCTGGCTGCTGGCATTGTGCTCATATATACCTTTTTAGGAGGGCTAACCAGTGCAGTGTATAATGAAGTGTTGCAATTTTTTTTGATTGTGTTGGGAATTGCACCGCTGGTGTACATTGGGCTGCATCAGGCCGGAGGTTGGCAGGGCGTGGTAAGCCGATTGCCGGATTCCATGACACATGCCTGGAAATATGTAGGTTCGGCACAGGAAAATCCTATGGGGGTGGATGTGTGGAGCCTGGCACTGGGCTTGGGTTTTGTGTTATCGTTTGGATACTGGTGTACAGATTTCCTGGTGGTGCAAAGGGCTATGGTAGCGCACAATATGGCTGCTGCCGAGAAAACGCCGCTCATTGCCGCCTTTCCTAAGATGTTGATGCCCTTTGTGGTTATTTTGCCTGGGTTGATTGCCATTGCCCTGATGCACACACCCGGTGCTGATTATCGGCTCCCTTACAAACCCGATGGTGTGACACTGGATTATGATATGGCACTCCCTTCCCTGCTGGCTCATTATTACCCAAGTGGTATCCTGGGCGTAGGACTCACGGCTCTGTTTGCCTCATTCATGAGTGGCATGGCCGGGAATGTGACGGCGTTTAATACTGTGTGGACTTATGATATTTACCAATCTTATATCAAGCCCAAAGAATCTGACCATCACTACCTGATCATGGGTCGCGTAGCCACAGTGTTTGGTATTGTAGCCTCTATTGCTACGGCATATCTGGCACGCAGTTTCAACAATATCATGGATTTTCTGCAGTTGGTATTTGGTTTTGTAAATGCGCCCTTGTTTGCTACCTTCTTTTTAGGAATGTTTTGGAAACGTACTACCGGGCATGGTGCTTTCTGGGGATTAATCGGAGGCACATTGGCAGCAGCATGTACCCATGGTCTCACGCTGGCCGAAGGCAAGGGAGCATGGCTGGGAGCCAATCTGCATAGTTTTCATTCTACCATGGGCCAAAACTTTGTCATTGCCATTGTGGCTTTTACCAGTTGCTTTGTGCTTACTGCTATCATCAGCTTGTTCACCAAACCCCATCCGGAAAAGCAGCTGGTGGGATTGGTATATAGCCTAACCCCCAGGCCAGATACCGGACATCTGCGCTGGTATCGTAAACCCGTGACATTGGCTGTGGTAGTGCTTTTGTTATTGATTATCCTGAACCTGATTTTCAAATAATGTCAATCATGAAGAAAAATATCCTTGATCTCAGGTTTATTATTGGTGCTTTTTTCAGCCTAATTGGCATATTGCTTTGTGGATATGCTTATTTCGCTCCCTCAGGTGAGGTTTCAGTGCATCAGATCAATTGGCATAGTGGCTTAGTTTACCTGCTATTCGGCCTGTTAATGTTGTTTTTATGGTTTTTTTTCCCTGTGCAATCCAAAGATTAAATCAGATATGGCTTATTTGTTAGGATATGATGTAGGCTCTTCTTCCGTAAAGGCTGCCGTGATAGAGGGTGAAACAGGGAAATGTGTTGCCAGTGCTTTTTCCCCGCAAACAGAAATGGCTATTCATGCTCCACAGCCGGGCTGGGCAGAGCAGGATCCTGAGCAATGGTGGCAAGAGTTGATACAGGCCACGCGTCAATTGCGGAAGCATGTGGATTTGCAACAAGTGCAGGCAATAGGTATTTCCTATCAAATGCATGGCCTGGTGTGTGTAGATGAACAGCTGCAGGTGCTTCGTCCGGCCATCATCTGGTGTGACAGCCGGGCTGTGGAGATAGGCCGAAGGGCATTTCGGGAACTGGGCGAAGATTTTTGCCTGCAGCATCTGCTCAATGCTCCGGGCAATTTCACGGCATCTAAGCTGCGTTGGGTAAAAGAACATGAACCTCAGCAGTTTGAACGCATCCGCTACGTGTTGTTGCCGGGTGATTATATAGCCCTACGCCTCACCGGTGTAGCCAGTACTACGTTAACGGGGCTATCGGAAGGCATCTGGTGGGATTATCAGCACCAGCAATTAAGCGAAGCATTGCTGCAGTATTACGGCTTTACGGAAACATTATTGCCGCCGAGGGTGCCCATTTTTGGTGAGCAGGGGCATTTAACGGATCAGGCTGCAGCTTTGCTGGGACTTCGTGCGGGAATCCCGGTGAGCTATCGGGCCGGAGATCAGCCCAACAATGCTTTTTCCCTGAAAGTATTGCATCCCGGTGAAGCTGCTGCTACGGCGGGCACCAGCGCGGTAATCTACAGCGTGGCCGGCCAGCCATTGGCCGATAACCTGTCGCGCATCAATACGTTTATCCATGTAACCCATCAGCCTCATCAACCCAGATATGGATTGCTGCTTTGCATCAATGGAGCTGGTATTGCCAACAGCTGGCTTCGAAAATATTGGCAGAATAGCGGATATGTGGATATGAATGATCAGGCGGCACGTGTGCCTGCTGGTGCAGATGGGCTTTTGTTTTTTCCGTTTGGAAACGGGGCAGAGCGCATGTTGGAAAACCGGCTGCTGTTTGCACATTTGATGCATCTTGATTTTAACCGGCACAGCGGAGCCCATAGTTTTCGTGCCGTGCAGGAAGGGGTGGCATTTGCGCTTCGGTATGGTCACGATATCTTGCAACAGCTGGGTTCGCCGGCCCGCATTATCCGGGCGGGTATGGCCAATATGTTTCTCAGTCCGGTATTTCGGGAAGTATTCACCCATGTCACGGGTTGTGTGCTGGAACTCTACGAGACAGATGGTGCGCAGGGGGCCGCACGTGCAGCAGGTGTGGGTTCGGGATATTACGCTTCGCTCGAAGAAAGTTTTGTAGGCATGGAAAAAAAGATGGAATTACATCCCCAGCAGGCCTTGCGGGATCTTTATGAAAATGTCTACCAACAATGGAAGGCTCAGCTGATGCGGCTTATTGAGGCCTTACCTGCAACATGATGCGGCAACGATTGCCGTTCTTGCTTTTCCGGCTTAGAAAATTGTTGTTAATTTGCAGCCCTGATTGACTCTGTAGCTCAGTTGGTAGAGCAGCTGACTCTTAATCAGCGGGCCCAGGGTTCGAGTCCCTGCAGGGTCACCCGGTTCATGAGCATTGATGCGCGTTCGATTCTTTTATTACATTTTTCTTTTCCCGATTAATGTCCACTCCTCAGATATTCTTTCAGGATAGCTGTTTGCGGGCATTCAAAAATCTGCTCAGGCGTCCCCTGTTCTATGACTTCTCCCAAATACATAAATACCACATGATCAGCCAACCGCTTTGCTTGTCGCAAAATATGAGTAACAATCACCAGGGTATAAGCCGAGCTCAATTCCAGGAACTTCTCCTCTATTTTCCGGCTGGAGATAGGGTCCAGTGCCGAGGTGGGCTCATCGGCCAGGATGATTTCCGGATCCACGGCCAATCCCCTGGCCAAGCATAGCCTTTGTTGTTGCCCGATGGATAGTTTGGAAGCCGGGCTATGGAGCCGGTCCTTCACTTCTTCCCATAACCCCACCTCCTGCAAATAATGTTGCACCCGTTGCTGGATGATTTTTTTATCCCTGATGCCCTGAATTTTTAGCCCATAGGCAATGTTTTTGTAGATCGACATCGGAAGCGGAAAAGGGCGTTGGGAAAGCAAGCCCATTTTTTTGCGAATTGCCGTTACATCCACGTCCGGCTGAAAAATATTGGTGTCGTCAATCCACACTTTGCCTGTAATCTTTAATTGCGGATGCAAATCTGTCAATCGATTCAAGCATTTCAATAAAGTTGTTTTTCCGCATCCTGAAGGGCCAAGGATTACTG
>JADGHY010000040.1 GCA_019683625.1 Thermoflavifilum sp.
ATGTGTGTTGAGGGGCTTGGCGGTATTGGAGAGGGCAATGGTGTTCCAGCCGTATTGGCCGTCAAATTTGATATTGGTCTTGCCCGCTTTTCCTTTTTTTGGTGGTGATCAAAATCACCCCATTCGCTGCCCGGGAGCCATAAATCGAAGCAGAGGCGGCATCTTTCAGCACCGTGATGCTTTCAATATCATTCGGATTTAAACCAGATAAAGCATTCGACGTGGGTGTATTGCGGGAGAGATCGCCCGAATTTACCGGCACGCCATCGATGACCCAGAGGGGGCCGGCGCCTGCATTAAAGGAGCCTATGCCTCTTAAGCGAACGTTTACAGCGGCTCCCGGCTGCCCATTGGTAGCCACAATCTGCAATCCGGGCACTTTCCCTTGTAGGTTTTCGTCGATGGAGGCAATGGGCACATTCTCCACCTGTTTCCCGCTCACCTGGGAAAGGGATCCCGTTAATTCTTTCTGGTTTTGCTGGCCATAGCCCACAATCACCACTTCATTAAGTTGTTGATTGTTGGCCGCCAGGCTAATGTTCACGGATGTGCGCCCGTTGATATTTACCTGTTGGGTGTTATACCCAACGAAGCTGAACTGCAAGATTTGGGCATTTTCCGGCACTTGAAGCCTAAAGGCGCCATCTAAGCCCGTTTGGGTACCGATATTTGTGCCTTCCACGCGTACCGTTACGCCTGGCAACGGCGTCCCTTTTTCCTGATCCACTACCCGTCCTGTGATGATCCGCTGTTGGGCAAAAACCCATAGGGGAAAGCAAAGCGCAAACAAGGTGGTGTAGAGCAATTTTCTTTTCATAAGCAGCAGTTTGATGGTTTAAGAATTGTTGAAGCAATATTAATGAAAAATTAACAATAGCCAAATCCGTGTTAAATTTTCGAGTTTGTTTATGAAACAACTTTTATTAACAAAACTTGTTCAAGGCAGCTCATATTCTCCAGATCAATTGTGCAATCAGCTGGTGTTTTTGTGAGCCATCAATCCGATCTAGGCCTGAACCGATTTGTTGCTGATCAAGGTACCAGGTAGTGGCCCAGCGTACATCTAAGCGCAAGTGCCGTCCCACCGCATAATGCAAGAGCAAATAAGCACGCCATCCCCTGTGGTAATAAAAAGGCATCGAAAACATGTAGGGCACCGTACGTTCGTAAGCGTAAATGCGGGTATCGTAACTGGGCACCTGAAACCAAGCCAATCGCGCATCCCAGTGAAAATGGCTATTGAGTTGATGACCAGCTTCGCCATACACGGCGAAGCCTGCAGCATGAAGGGTGTCGGTTTGCGCGAAGCGGTTAACATATCCGCGTAAAGCAAATGTCCAGCGTGATGCCGTTCCTGTCCAGCCAAGTATGTGTTGCCAGCATGCCGTGGGCATTGGTTTTTTACCATCAGGAGTTTCTATGTCTTTAGCCCCGCGGCGATAACGCATCTGCACCATCAGCTGATGGCTCATATTTTCATTTGCATCTATTTGCCAATCTATCCTGCAAAGGGCTTCTGTTCCCCTCATTGGCCCGCTAATTTGATATCGCCATGCCGGAAAATAATACCAGTCTACATAAGCATATACCTGAAACCTGCGCCACTGCATTTCGCTGGCAAGATACCAGCCGGTTTCGTTGGCTGTTTCTCCGCCGGCACTGAAACCATTGGCATAGAGCGTATGATAATCTTTTGGATAATATCGGAACAAGGCACCCACACTGATGGGCTTGCTGATTTGCATCATCCAGCCTTGCAGTATGGCCACACGTTGGTTATGGCTCCAGGCGATTTCTCCGAACAGATGCTGATTGTGCACACTCCATGCATAGTCCACACTCAGGTTGTATAATACATTTCCGGAAAAAGCATAGCGATTGTATGCTGCATCGCGTTTTTGCATAGGGATGCTGAGGTGATGATACACATGATTGAGGGCCATATATCCCGATGAAAAGCGGTAACGTATTTGTGTGCCTGCTGAAAAAATTTGCAAGATGCCGCGATGGCCGTTTTCTGTGAGGGTGCGATGATAACCTGTTTCATCCCAGGAAGTGATGACCCGATGCCCATCAACGCTATCCCAATATGCTCCGGGAGCCTGACAAGATACAAAAACAGTTTGTTGCCAATGGCGCTCCTGCAATTGAACAGCTAAGCCTCTGAAATATCCATATTCTGCCGTTCCCGCATGAGGCCTAAGCGATGAATTGTTTTTTTCAATCTGTAAGGCATAAGCACTATGATTCAGGCTATAGCTCTGCCAGTTGATTAATCCTTGCCCGAAATTAACTTCGTAGTCGCCAACTAACAGTTGCTGCAGGGTTTTATTTCCTTTGTATGCTGCATACATTCCCACATGATCAAAGCCTTTTGCATTAAATGATCTGAAAAAGGGCTCACCGGCATCTTTTTCGGCTACCAGGCCCGCCTGAAAGCGCCTTTGCTGCCATTGCCATTTGTTTAACCATGCGTCCGGACTACCCACATAGCGGCTGCCCGTGGTTTTCACATAACCCCAGGCCCGCGGCATCACCCGCTGGTAGCGACTTAACCATTGAAATTTAGGGGCTGATGTTGCGGAAGAAACCATTTGCCCTTCTTCGTGCACATACACGAAAGGCAATAATTTCTGAATCGTTGAGGCATCCCATCCGGGTATGGCCTGCAATTCATACACACTGGTCAACGAGCCCAACAAGCGGCGATAGTTGAGAAAAGCCTGGATCTGTAAAGCGTTTAAAAAGGGAAATCCGGCAAGCTGTTCGGCCGTAGCTTGGTTTAAATCGAGCGGATGGATGGTATAGGCTTCCAGTTGATCTACCCATGCTGCTGCAGCCTCTTCATCCCCTTCGGCAAAAGTTTCTGGATCATAAGCCTGTTCCAGTACAGATTGCAGCGTTTGATCGGGAGATTGCTGGGCAAGCAAAGGCCACGAAATGGCCATAGCCATGCAGAGCCCAATAGCAGAGCAATGAATATGCATAGGGTTTATGTTTCAAAGGGTTTATCCTGTACATGGTATTGGAAAATGGCTTTTACCTCCAAAGATTACACAATCGCCTATAGCGTTTGGAAAAATAATAGAAAGCGAACAAATAGGCAAGCCAGCCGAAAGGCCTTTGCTCACCAGAGAGAAAGAGAATCTGATCTTGAAGATTCAAAATAATCCATAAAGCTGTGAATCGATGCGGGCAATAATTTCTCCAAGGTCTTCTTCCCGTTCGGCAAAACGATTCTGATCGGCATCCACCACCAGCACCGGCCCCTCCCGGTATTGTTCAATCCATTGATTATAGCGTTCATTGAGGCGCTTGAGATAGTCGAGCCTGATATTCTCTTCATATTCGCGTCCCCGTTTCTGAATATTGTCTACAAGGGTGGGCACTGAGGCCTTAATATAAATCAACAGGTCTGGCGGTTTGATGAGTTCGCGAAGCGTCTGGAACAATTGATAATAGTTTTCAAAATCGCGCCTGGACATAAGCCCCATGTCGTGCAGATTGGGGGCAAAGATTTCTGCATCTTCATAAATTGTCCTGTCCTGTACCACCGTCTCATGCCCTTTCTGAATATCGAGCAGCTGGCGCAGCCGATGATGGAGAAAATAAATCTGCAGGTTAAAGGCCCAGCGAGGCATATCTTCATAAAAATCGTTCAGATAAGGATTGTTTTCCACATCTTCATACTGCGGAATCCACTGGTAATGCCTGGCCAGCAATTCGGTGAGCGTGGTTTTGCCGGCACCAATATTTCCTGCTATAGCAATGTGCTTGGGGCTTTCTTTCTTCGGCATGTGCTGTATCAATATTAGTGAAATGAATGGATCAAGGGTTGAAAATACAAATTCACCCATGATTCCCCAACATATCCTTTTCGGTTCACCCGAAAAAGGCCTTCCGGGGAGTTCAACAGGTTTGCACCAGATATATTATCTTGCGCCGCATGCAAACACGTGAAATTGTTGTCAGCGGAATTCGCCCAACCGGTTTTTTGCATTTGGGCAACTATTTCGGAGCCATCCGGCAATATCTGCACATGCAGCAAACTTATGAATGTTATTTTTTCGTCGCCGATTATCATTCCCTGACCACGCATCAAAATCCACATGAGCTTCGCAATCACGTGTATCGTGTGCTGGCTGAGTATCTGGCATGTGGGCTGGATCCGGAGCAAGCTACCATTTACGTACAAAGCGATATGCCCGAGAAAGCCGAGCTGTATCTGCTGCTAAATATGCTGGCCTATAAAGGAGAGCTGGAAAAGGTGCCTACTTTCAAGGAAAAAATCCGGGGCAAAAAGGAGGGCATCAATGCCGGGCTGCTTACCTATCCCGTGCTGATGGCTGCCGATATCCTTATCCACCGGGCCACCAAAGTGCCTGTGGGCAAAGATCAGGAGCCTCATCTGGAAATGGCCCGTAACCTTGCCTCGCGGTTTAACCAAAAATTTGGCTTTCTTTTTCCCGAACCCACTGCCTACAGCGAAACCGGAACACTCCTGAAAGTGCCTAGCCTCGACGGCAAAGGCAAGATGAGTAAGAGTGAAAATGAAATGGCTACCATCTACCTGGCCGATTCGGATGATATCATCCGCAAAAAACTGGCTCGTGCAAAAACCGATGCTGGGCCTCAAACACCACATAGCCCTAAATCACCGGAAATCGAGAATTTGTTCTTGCTGCTGAAACTGGTATCGGCACCGGAAACCCTGGCCTATTTTGAACAAGCTTATGATAACTGCACGATTCGGTACGGTGAACTGAAACAACAGCTGGCCGATGATATCATTTCATTGATTGCACCTATTCGCGAACGGGCTGCAGCATTGCAAAAGGATATCCACACCTTGCAAAAAATCCGTAAGCAAGGGGCGGAAAAAGCTTGTGCAAGCGCGCGCCAAACTTTGCTTCAAGCCCGTGCACTGATGGGTATTCAATACGATTAGTTTCTCCCCCAATTCTGCCGGGGCTGATTTATCTTTGTTTGCATGCATGCTTATGTTACCCGTTTGCGCCGCATCAGATCTCGCAAGGCCATCTGGCGGCAGACAGCTAAAGAAGTTTTGTACCTGCTTGCCGGCATCTTCTCTGCCGGATTAGGATTGAAAGGATTCCTCCTCCCGGGGCATTTCCTGGATGGGGGCGTTACGGGTATTTCCCTGCTGTTGCGCTTTTTAACGGGTTATCCCCTCTCAATCCTGCTGGTGATCATCAATCTTCCCTTTGTGCTGATGGGCTATCGGCAATTTTCAAAAAGCTTTGCCATCAAATCCATCCTGGGAATCATCGGGCTGGCGATATGCATTGAGCTGGTGCATTTTCCGGTGGTCACCACAGATAAATTATTGATTGCCGTGTTCGGTGGTTTTTTTATTGGTGCGGGCACAGGATTAGCCATGCGAGGCGGGGGTGTGCTGGACGGAACCGAAATCCTTTCCGTATTCATCAGTCGGCATAGTGTGTTTACCGTGGGCGATATCATCGCCATTTTGAATGTTTGCATTTTCTCGGTAGCTGCTTTTGTCATTAATGTGGAAACGGCACTTTATGCCATGCTCACCTACCTGAGCGCTTCCAAGACGGTAGATTATCTGGTAAATGGCATTGAAGAATACATCGGTCTCATGATTATTTCCGATCAGAGTGAAATCATCCGCAGGCTATTGATTCACAAACTGGGCAAGGGCATCACCATTTACAAGGGACGAAAAGGACTGACCCGGTCGGGACAGAGTACCCAGGAGCTGGACATTATCTACACCGTGGTGACCCGATTGGAAGTGCAGCGTTTAAATAACGAAATTCTGCAGATTGATGATAAAGCCTTCATTATTCAAACGCCGGTTATTGATACCAAAGGCGGCATGATTCGCCGCAGGCCTTTGCATTGATCTTTTTTTCATTTTGGTTGGGCAATCAATTCCCGTGCATTTTCCATGGCGGCTCTGGTGGGATGATCGCCACTGAGCATGCGGGCAATGGCTTCCACACGGGCTTCCCCTTCCAATGTTTGCACCCGGGTGACGATTTTATGTTTTAGTTTTTCCTTGTACACCATCAAATGGGTATGGGCACGACTGGCGATCTGTGGCTGATGGGTAATGCAAATGATCTGATGATGCCTGGCCAAATCGGCCAGCAAAAGGCCCACCTGACGGGCAGCTTCTCCGGAAATACCCTGATCAATTTCATCAAAAATCAATGTAGGCAATTGCATATCTGCAGCCACCAGGGATTTGATGCAAAGCATCAGCCGGCTTAATTCCCCGCCAGATGCCACCTGCCGGATGGAGACAAACTGCCCGGTTTGATTGGCATCCCAGAGAAACTGAATATCATCTGATCCCGAATCGCTCAGCGGCGCCGGCTGCATAGCCACCTGAAGCCTGGCATTGGGCATACCAATTTGCCTGAGGAGTTGATTGACTTGTTCGGCAAAAGGCCCCGCCACTACCCGGCGATGTTCGGAAAGCTCACCGGCCTGTTGTGCAATCAATGCCTGAAGCTCGCGGATGCTATCTTGCAGGCGACGAATTTGTTCGTCGTTTAAGGTAATTTGCTGGATTTTTTCTTCCAGCTCACGCTGTTTTTGCAGGAGGCCGGCTGTATCCTGCACCTGATGTTTTTTCATGAGCTTGTAAGCCAGGGAAAGCCGCTCCTGAATCTGCACCAGCCGGTCGGGCTGATCCACGATGGTGTCCATCTGCCGGGCAAGCTCATCGGCAATATCGTTGAGCTCCACGTAAGCCGATTGCAGGCGATCAGCCAAAGGCTGAAACAGCCGGTGCTGCACGGCCGCCGACTCCAGAAAATGCTTCACCTGACGCAGCTGTGCGACAAGGGACGCCTGGCCACTCTCCTCATTGCCTTGCAATACCTGATAGGCCTGATCAAGCGCCTGACGAACAGCAGTCACATGCTCCAGCAAACGCTGTTCTTCTTCCAACTGCTCAATTTCCAGTTCGCGAAAACCTGCCTCCTGCAATTCCTGCAGCAAAAACTGATCGTAATCCAACTCACGCAGGGCTTGCTGATATTGGGCTTGCAAACGGTTTAATTCCTGCTGCTGCCGGAGCAGTTCCTGATAATGTTGCCGGTAGCTGCGCAGCAAATCATCATGATGGCAAAGGGCATCGATGACTTCTCGTTGAAAACCGGTTTGCAAAAGCTGTAAGGTATCAAACTGCTGATGCAGGTCCACCAGGTAACGGGTGAGTTGTTGCAACTGCTGGAGATTGGCCGGTGTATCGTTGACAAAAGCGCGGGATTTGCCTGTTCCCTTTGAAGCCGGCAACAATTCTCGCCTGATGATGACTTGCTGATCCCAATCCCAGTCAAATCCGGCAAACAATTCCTTCACATGCTCATCGTCGGGGAGCAAAAACACGCCTTCCACCACAGCCTTCTGCATGGGATCGGCAAGCACTCCCGTATCGGCGCGCTCGCCCAACAGCAATGATAACGCCTCCATCAATATGGATTTGCCAGCCCCGGTTTCCCCTGTAATGCAGGTAAAATGGGGAGAAAAATGAATCTCCAGTTCATCGATGATGGCATAATTTTTTACATACAACCGCTGCAACATGGTGAAGCCGATTGATACATCCCTTTGCTTCTGTACCTGCTAAAATACAAGCGTATCGGAAAATTACCTATTTATTCCAAATCCCCGGGAAACGCTTATTGTTGACGTATCATCCATCTAAAGATAACGCTCTCCGCTGCTGCGAGGCAGCACACCCATTTCCAGCATGCTATTTGTTCATGGCTGCGAAGTTGTCTCGGGCTCTTGTTGGCTTAAACAATGAAAGCTGCCCAAGCCCCAAATGATATCAACAGAATCAATGCCCACCACTTCCCGATCCGGGAAACATGACTGAATGATTTGCAAAGCCTGTTCATCGTGCGTGCGATCCCGAAACGTAGGCACCACTACCACTTTGTTACCGATATAAAAATTGGCGTAAGATGCAGGCAGGCGTCTGTTTTCGTAATATACCGGCTTAGGCATGGGAAGTTCCACAATATCGATTTGTTTTCCGTTGAGCAATCGCATGCCCTTCAACAATTTTAAGTTTTGTTGCAAGGGTTCATAATTCTCATCTTGCGGATGGGTCTCCACCACAGCCACCACAGTATGCGGATTCACGAATCGTACCAAATCATCAATATGCCCATCGGTATCATCACCCGCAATGCCATCGCGCAGCCACAATACCTGCTGCACACCATAATAAGCCCGAAGGTATTGCTCAATCTCTTCCTGATTGAGATGGGGATTGCGATTGGGATTCAGCAAACAGGAAGTAGTGGTAAGCACCGTGCCTTCGCCATTGAAATCCACGGCACCGCCCTCCATCACAATGCCGGGATAATAGATCGGCAGCTGTAGGGCCTCTGCAATGCGTTCGGGCAGCTGATCATCTAATTCATAAGGCGTATATTTTCCTCCCCAGGCATTAAAGCGCCAATCCACAACCACTTTGGGCGGCGTGGCGTTCGGATGAATTAAAAATGCGGGGCCGCAATCCCGGCACCAGGCATCATTGGTGGGATGTTGGTAAAATTCAATCTGCTCAATTTCTACCCCTTCGCGTTCCAGGCTGCGCTTCACCATGTTTTCCATCAGCTCATCATTCACGTTCAGGCACACCTTCTCGCCTTTTGTGAGTGCTTTGATGAAACGGATGAATTCCGGATAAATGCTTTGAATTTTGCCGGGCCAGGAGTCTTCATTGTGTGGCCAACTCAGCCAGGTAGCCCGGTGAGGATACCATTCGGCCGGAAAATAATAACCTAATTCAGCAGGTACGGGTTGATCCGGGAATTGTACTTTCTCCGATGCCATGACGCGATAAATGGTTTTCTTCTTTCCAGATTCAGGCTTTGGTGCTGCTGCCGGCAGAAGCCGACTGGTCAAGAAAACGATGGGTGATGGGTTGATAAGAATCGATCCGGCGGTCGCGCAGAAAAGGCCAGTGCACCCGATAATAGCCTATTTGATCTAAATCCACAGCCTGCACAATCACTTCTTCCTGATCATGAGACGCCCGATAGAGCAGGTTCCCAAATGGATTAGCGATAAACGAACCGCCCCAGAAACGCTTGTCATTTTCTATGCCCACACGGTTAATCACGGCCACAGGCAATCCATTTGCCACGGCATGGGCGCGTTGGATGATTTGCCAGGCCTCATATTGTTCGCGATTGGTGGCTTCGTCCTGCGTGAGCTCCCATCCGATGGCCGTAGGATATACAATGAGCTCGGCTCCCATGAGGCTCACGATACGAGCTGCCTCCGGATACCACTGATCCCAACAGACCAATACCGCAATGTTGCCATATTGGGTGTGAAATACACGATAGCCTAAATCGCCTGGCGTGAAATAAAATTTTTCATAATAGCCGGGATCATCCGGGATATGCATTTTGCGATATTTCCCCAGATAACGCCCGTCGGCGTCAATCACCACAGCCGTATTATGAAAAATACCTGTAGCTCTTTTTTCAAACAAAGAAGCCACCACCACCACTTTTCTTTTCTTGGCAAATGCCATCAATGCCTCGGTGGTGGGGCCGGGAACGGGCTCGGCCAGCTCAAAATGGCGATAGTCTTCCGTATCACAGAAATACTGAGAAGTAAACAGTTCCTGGGTACATATCAGCTGAGCTCCCTGATCGGCAGCCTGCTCCATTCGCTGCAACGCTTTTTGCAGGTTGGCTGCAGGATCGGACGCACAGCTCATCTGAATCAATCCAAGGTTAACAATACGCATCTGTGTTGTTTTTCGCGAAATAGCAAATTTACGATATCCCCCGCATCTGCCCGGATAAGCATCTATTCCCCGCCAAGAACCGAAAAATTCATTTTCCTTTTATCCGTTCGATGCCGGCTTTGGCCCATTGATCCAGGGAATTTTTATATTCCTTCTCCGGCATTTGCAGGCAGAGGTTGTAGTAGTATAGCGCCTTTTCGGGCTGGTTTTGTTTTTCATAAATCATGCCCATCTGCCAGGCTGCGCGGGCTGCATAATATTCAGGCAGATTGCGGCCAGCCTCGATCGTGGCCTGATAATAGGGGATGGCTTTCTCATCTTCTCCCATCTCATCATAAATCCTGGCCATGAAATAAGCATACATGAGTTTGTTCAGATAGTCGGGAAGTGCATTGGGCTGGATGCTGTTTAATTCCGCTAAGGCTTGTTGGAAATAGCCTCCATCGCTAAGGAGGCGGGCACGCAAAATATGGATATCAACCGGAGTTTTCTTTCTGGCCTCCAGCACAGCTGTTTTATCGGCATCTACAATGGCATTTCCTTCTTTCAAGATACGCTCCCTGCACTGAGCAGCCAATGCAAGATTACCCTTGAGCTGATAAGCCCAGCTTAATCTTAACAAGGCATCTTTTTTATAATAATCCATTTGGGTACGCTGCAAAAAAGCCTGCAGATAATGAATGGCAGAATCGGCCTGCAAGCCGTTCAGGTAAATGCTGCCCAATTCAAAATCCAGCGAAGGCATATCAAGATAATCCAGAGGATTGCGGTGTTGCAGGACCTGCAAAGCATAGGCACTGCGATGGTGATTCACTGCCAGATTGGCTACCATGAAGGCATAGAGTTGGTTGTTTTTCGTATCCAGATTTTTTTCCCGGATAAAACGAAATACGGCATCAGGATTGCGTTCAACATAAAACAGCAGGTAACAGTAATACACATAAGCTTCGTTCCCAAAAAGTATCTGATCATCGTCACCCAAGGCTATCACCTTTTTCAACATGGCCATCCCCTGGGAAATGCTGCCCTTCATGCCCAGAATATCCGAAATCCAGCGATATCCTTCGGGAATAGTGCCTATGGCCGTTTTGATAGCGCCCAGAAAAATATCATTCGGATAAAACTGAGGATACCGCTTTTGATTATCTGCAAACATCAGATAGGCGCGCCGGAATTCCCATGCTGCCGAGATGCGATCGCCATATTTCACCTTAATTAAACTCCATTGAAAATGGACGATGGCTTGGGAAAGCAAATAGTATGGCGAGTCCCGGCTGCCTTGTGCCAACAACGACAGATGCGTATTTCGATCGGCTAATTTTTGTTGATAAACAGCAGTACTCCCATCAAAAAACAACTGCATGAAATCTGCATAATTGTCGAGCAGTACGGGTATGAGATTTTCGGGATGGTTTTTTTGTTCCTGCTGGATAAGCTCCTGTGCTTCCCGGATGCGCATGGCCATGATAAGCTGATAAGCTTTGCGGCAGCGGACATTGAAATCATATATCCGCGTAGCAGAAGCCAGAAGGGGCGTATCGTATGCCCAGATGAGCACACCCGCCAGACACCACAGCTTGAAGGTTTGGGAAAACATGTAGCTGCGAAAATAACGGAAAAACCCTTGCCACCAGACAAGGTTAGGCCGGAGACAGATGATAGGGGCCGGAATCAGGATTTGGCTTTTGCAGCTTTATGGCCGGGCAATTGTACGGATTCGTGCAGCTCGGCATCAACCAGGATGCGGCCACAGTTTTCACAGACAATGATTTTTTTGCGTTGCCTGATTTCGGCCTGCCGCTGCGGAGGAATGGCATTGTAACAACCTCCGCAAGCATCTCTTTCGATAGGCACCACGGCTAAACCATTGCGATAAGTTTTGCGAATCTTTTCGTAGGCTGCCAATAATCGGGGATCTACTTTGCTTCGGGCATCTTCGGCAAGCTTCTGAAACTGATGCTCCTCTTTTTCTGTTTCTACAATGATTTTCTCCAGCTCGGCTTTTTTAATTTTCAGATTCGCTTCTTTGTCTTGAATGGCCTGCTTGGCAAGCTCCAGGATGCGATTTTTCTCTTTGATTTCTTCGTTGGCTTCTTTGATATGTTTTTCAGCCAGGCTAATTTCAAGGGTTTGCATTTCAATTTCCTTCTGCAGGGCATTAAATTCCCTGTCATTCTTCACATTGTCTTTCTGCTTCTCATATTTTTTAATCAGCGCTTCCGCTTCCTTGATTAAATTTTTTTTGTTGGCAATAAACTTCTGAATGCCGGTAATCTCATCTTCAATATGGGTTAGCCGTGTTTGCAGCCCTGCAATTTCATCTTCCAAATCGCTAACCTCCATAGGAAGCTCTCCTCTCAAGGTTTTGATCTCATCTAATTTGGAATCAATCTTCTGTAAGGTCAGCAGGGAAACGAGTTTTTCCTCAACGGAATATTCTTTTGTGGTAGCC
>JADGHY010000041.1 GCA_019683625.1 Thermoflavifilum sp.
CTATTGTGGGTTGCAAAAAAAATCACAACAGCAATCCCAACCCCCCGAGCTCCAACCAAATCTCCGAAGAAGATTCCCTGAAATATTATATTTATCACTATATGCTGGTGGCTTATGATGATGGAGCCATGGCTTATTTTCACGATTCCTTACCTCTTTACTTGTGGTATCGGCAGGTGCCTATTCAATCCATCAATCCTTTTGATGACACCAAATATCCAAAGGGGGAGAATTTACTCAATACCATCATCAGCTATCCCATTAACCCTGAGACGGGGAAACCTGTAGACCGGTATAGTTTTTTAGATCGCACGGGTGAAGTATCGGGCTTAATCCAGGGTGGGGTTACGGGTGATATGGGTTTTCAGCCTACCTATGCCTATGATAACAATAACCAACTCCATCTGGTGGTATTGTATGTGTACAAAAATTCATCAGCAGGCCAACAAGGCGTGCAGCGGGGCTGGGAAATCACAGCCATCAACGGCAATTCCAATATTGCCGATCAAAATATGGTCATCAACGCCATTTATTATTCCCCAAGTGCACAATTTACCTTTAAAAAACCCGACGGTTCATCGGTTACCCTTACCATTCAGGCTACCCAATACACCGTGAATCCGGTATTGTTTGATACGGTTTATACGTTATCTAACGGCAAAAAAGTAGGCTATTTCGTCTTTAATCAGTTTGTGGATATTTACGATCAAAATAATCAACCCACGGAAACCAAAAAGGAATTAGATGCGGTATTTAACCTGTTTGCCGATTCTGCAGTGAGCAGCATTATCATAGATGAACGATATAACGGCGGCGGGGCTGTTTCCACGGCAGAATATATAGACAATCAACTGGCTCCAGCCGCAGCCAATGGCCGGACCATGTATTCCTACGTGTATAATGACCGGCTTACTGCACATGCTTCGGATCTGCAGTTGCCTATCACCATCAACTATCAGAATACCGGCAGTTTTAATCTGGATCACGTGTTTTTCATTGTCTCGCGCAATACTGTTTCGGCCAGTGAGCTTACCATCAATAACTTAAAACCCTACATGGATGTGAAGCTGGTGGGCGATACCACCTATGGCAAGCCTGTAGGCTTTTTTGCCTGGCCCATTGTATATGATTCTGCGGGTAAACAAAAACATGTGGCCGATTTGTATTCTGTGGATTTTCAGACCAAGAATGCCAATGGATACGGAGATTATTTCAATGGCCTAATCCCCGATAAGATTGAATACGATTATGTGGGGTATAACTGGGGAGATCCCCGCGATCCGAATCTGCAGGATATTTTCAATTATTTAACCTCGGGCAATTTTCGCACGGCCTCCGGGTTTTCTGCCGGGGCAAATGCCCGTTTGGCGCTGCCGGCACATTCTTATCGGATGATTCCGGGCAGTTTGCCACTGAAGCGATTTGAAGGAATGGTTGACTTCCGGAGTTCAACCCTGTTGAAACCCATGCTGAGGTAATCTTTCGGTGCTATTTTGAATTTTTCATCTCCCAGCCATGTCAGTCTTTCCCGTTCTGAAGTCCGTCCGGTCAACTTTGGTGAAAAATAGCATCTTCATCGTTGCCTGCAACCTCTTATTGCTTAGCCTGTTTGTATTGCCCACCGGCTGCCGCAAACATCAGGATGTACAGCCCAACACGGATACTACCGCACAAAATCCGAGTTCGGGTTCTGGTTCGCTATCGGCTCGAGATGAAGATTCGTTAAAGTATTACATCCATCGGTACATGCTGGTGACCATTACGGAGGGACCCGACACGGTCACCAAAATACCCCAATACTTGTGGTACAAGGCGGTAACCGCCAGCATCAATCCATTCAGCAGCGCCTTTCCCAAAGCCGAGGATTTGTTAAACTACATCATCAGTTTTCCCCAGAACCCTACAGATCGATACAGCTTTTTAGACCGGACGGGCCAGATTTCCAGCCAGATCCAAAATGGCCAGAGTGGCTTGGGTATTCTGCCCGGAAAAGCCTTTTCAGCGGGAAGCAGGGTGGGGGATATGGGTTTTGAGGTAGCGCCGGCCCAAGCCGGCAGCCAGTTGTTATGGTTTGTGATTTATGTGTATAAAAACTCTTCTGCAGGCCAACAGGGCGTGCAACGGGGCTGGCAAATCACGGCCGTAAACGGGGCATCCAATTTTACCGCCACCACGCTTTCCGATGCCCTGTATACCAGCAGCAGTGCGCAGTTTACCTTTAAAAAACCCGATGGAAGTGTTGTTACTTTAACCATCTCTGCTACCAATTATACCATCAATCCCGTGTTGTTCGACACCGTCTTTCAGTTTGGCAACACGCCGGTAGGTTATTTGGTGTTTAATCAGTTTATCGACGTATTCGATGCAAACGGCAACCCCACCGAAACCAAAAATGAATTGGATCAGGTGTTTAACACCTTTAAGGCAGCTGGCGTGAAAGATGTGATTGTGGATGAACGATACAATACCGGTGGTTCGGTGACTACGGTGGCTTATCTGGATAGCTTGCTGGCACCAGCTTCTGCGGCAGGGAAGCTCATGTATCGCTATGGTTACAATGACCGCATCACAGCCTATCTGGATCAGTTATCGGGTTTTCCCAAGCAGGTGAATTTTGGAAATGCCACGGGAGGATTATCGCTGGACCATGTATTTTTTATCACGAGCCGCAACACCGTTTCGGCCAGTGAGCTCACGTTAAACAACCTGAAGCCATACATGAGCGTGTTTACCGTAGGCGATACCAGCTATGGCAAGCCGGTGGGATTTTTCCAATGGAGCATATCAGACTATGATTCAGCGGGTCGGGTACAACATTTGGCCGATTTGTATGATGTGAATTTCCAAACCTTCAATGCCAATGGTGAGGGGAATTATTTTCAAGGCATTCCGCCTGATAGCCGTCAGCCCGATTATATTGATTTAAACTGGGGTGATTTGCGGGATGCTAACCTGCAGGCAATTCGCAACTATATTGTGAATGGGCAATTTCGCATCCCCGCGCCGGAATTTCGGGAAGCCCAACCAAGCCTCTATTCGAGGCAGTATGCACCCTTTTCGCCCAAACGATTCAGCGGCATGGTGTTATTTTCCCGGCATTAGCCTTTAATATCGGCATGTACAACTTCCGGAATTATCCGAATTTAGCAGCTGTTATGGCAGCGCAACCTCCGCATATCCTGTCGGCTACCCGGCAAAACGCTGAGCTTAGCGACGAAGAAATCCTGGACATTGCCAGAAGCACCCTGCACATGGAATCCTCGGCAATAACCCAACTGGTTTCCTTTTTAGACCACAATTTTGTGCAAGCCGTCAGGCTCATAGCCGGCTGTGCGGGGAAGGTGGTGATCACAGGCATTGGCAAAAGTGCCATCATTGCCCAGAAAATCGTAGCTACCTTCAATTCCACCGGCACACCCGCTATTTTCATGCATGCTGCCGATGCAATTCATGGTGACCTGGGCATGATTCAACCCGAAGACCTTGTGATGATGCTTTCCAAAAGCGGGGAATCCCCGGAAATTAAAGTGCTGCTGCCGTTGGTAAAAAATTTTCATACGCCGGTCATTGCCATGGTCGGAAATCTGCAGTCGACCTTAGCCCTGCAGGCCGATCTGGTGTTGAATACCACGGTTACGCAGGAAGCCTGTCCGAACAACCTGGCGCCAACCTCGAGTACTACAGCTCAGCTGGCCCTGGGCGATGCACTGGCTACAGCATTGATCCGGCTTAAAGGATTCAGCGCCGAAGATTTTGCTAAATTTCATCCCGGGGGTACATTAGGCAAAAAACTTTACCTGCGGGTAAAAGATTTATCGGCCCACAATGCGCGACCCGCCGTCAGACCGGAAAGCCCCGTTCGGGAAGTGATTCTGGAAATAACCAGCGGTCGGTTGGGCATTACGGCAGTATTGCAAGACGGCAAGCTGGTGGGGGTGATCACCGATGGCGATTTGCGGAGAATGATGGAAAAATTTGAACATTTTGACCGACTCACGGCTCAAGACATCATGACCACCCAACCCAAAACCATTCATCCACAGGCGCTGGCCGTGGAAGCCCTGCAGCTCATGCGCCAGCACAATATTACCCAGGTGGTGGTGCTCGATGAAAACCAACAGTATACGGGCATTATTCACCTGCACGATTTGATTCGAGAAGGTTTGATCTGATTTAATTGCACATACATGAACAAACACGCTTATGTGGTGATTATGGCCGGCGGCATCGGTAGCCGCTTCTGGCCAGTAAGCCGCACCGACAAACCCAAACAATTCCTCGACATCCTGAACACAGGCAAAACCCTGATTCAGCATACCTATAACCGCTTTTGCCGGTTCATTCGCCCGGAAAACATCTTGGTCGTTACCCACCATCAATACGTGCCGCTGGTGCAGCAACAATTGCCCGATTTACCCCAGGCCAATATTTTAGCCGAGCCTTCCCGAAAAAATACGGCCCCCTGTGTTGCTTATGCTTCCTTTCGTATCTACAAACGAGACCCTCATGCCAACCTCATCTTTGCCCCGGCCGACCATCTCATTTTAGAAGAAACCCTTTTCGTGAAAACTTGCCTGGAAGCCCTTCAATTCGTCAATGGCCGGGACGCCCTGCTCACCTTTGGTATCAAGCCCACCCGACCCGATACCGGGTATGGATATATCCAATATGAAATGCAACAAAGCATTGACAATATCTATAAAGTGAAGACTTTCACCGAAAAACCGGATCTGGAGCTGGCCAAGACGTTTTTGAAAAGTGGAGACTTCCTGTGGAACGCAGGCATATTTGCCTGGGATGTTCGCAGAATTCTCGATGCATTTAAGCAGCTGCAGCCGGAAATGTTTGAACTTTTTCAAACGGCATCCGATGCCATGCTCACGCCCGATGAGCCCGAAGTGATGGAGATGACCTATGCCCAATGTACCAATATCTCTATTGATTATGCCATCATGGAAAAGGCAGAAAATGTGTATGTGATTCCCTCGGAGTTTGGCTGGAGCGACCTGGGCACCTGGAATTCGGCTTACGAAAACATGCCCCGTGATTATTTGGACAATGCCGTAGCAGCGCGCGACGTGCTCATTGTGGATGCCACCCGATGTATGGTGCATAGCAGCGGCCATCGCCTGCTGGTGCTTCAGGGGCTAGACAATTTCATTGTGGTAGATACCCCGGATGTGCTGCTGATTTGCCAAAAAGACCGTGAGCAAGAAATCAAGGAATACGTAGCCGAGGTAAAACGAAATATAGGTGAAAAATACCTTTGACGGAAGCGTTGAGCCTCCCATGGGACTTGAACCCACGACCTGCTATT
The DNA here is from genome assembly GCA_019683625.1 of Thermoflavifilum sp. Taxonomy (GTDB): domain Bacteria; phylum Bacteroidota; class Bacteroidia; order Chitinophagales; family Chitinophagaceae; genus Thermoflavifilum. The sequence goes on from JADGHY010000041.1 coordinate 5,318, forward strand.
TACGAAACAGCCGCTCTAACCAGCTGAGCTAAGGAGGCTTTTCTGCTTTCTGGCAGAAAGTTTTCGGCTGCAAACCTACAGAATTTCTGCAATTTTGTTGGCAAACCATAATGCCACCAGCTTCATAATGAAAATCGGACTCTTTTTCGGTTCCTTCAACCCCATTCATCACGGGCATTTAATCATGGCCAGTTATATGGCCTATGAAACAGACCTGGAGCGGGTTTGGTTGGTGGTGAGCCCCCAAAACCCCTTAAAACCAGCCGCATCCCTGCTGAACGAATACCAAAGGCTGCATCTTGTGAAATTAGCCGTGGAAGCAGACCCCAGACTCGAGGCCTCGGCCATTGAATTTTCCCTGCCCAGGCCATCCTTCACGGCCGACACCATGGCCTATTTGTTGGAAAAATACCCCCAGCATCAGTTTGCCATCATCATGGGCAGCGATAGCTTGCAAAATTTTCCCCGATGGAAGAATGCTTCATGGCTCCAGACCCATATTGCTTTTTACATTTACCCTCGCGCAGGTTTCCCGGTGAATGCGGAAGATTTGCCCAAGCATTGGCAAGTGGTCAATGCCCCGTTGTTGAATATTTCGGCTTCCTTGATTCGCAAGCGCATCCGAGAGGGCAAGCCCATCCGCTACTTTGTACCCGATGCCGTGGCAAAGGAAATTGAAAACAGTCATTATTACAGAGAAACCACACCCGCATAATTGTTGATAAAGAAGGTTTTGCGTAATTTGAGCTTAGACATCCTAACCAAATAAAAAATTTTCAAGATATGGCAGATTCTAAATGGAAAGATACCAGTGCCTTTTTATTGGGCCTCGCTGTAGGTGCAATCATTGGCTATTTTCTGCATTCCGAAAAGGTGGATGAGATTGTCGAAGAAATGAAAGCCAAACTCAACAAATGGCGCACCGATATTGAAGACCAGCTGGATAAAGGCGCCTCGTGGCTCCAGGAAATGACATCTCAGGAAGACACATAAACCGCAGGTATGGAAGAGAATTTGTTTACCGTTTTGGAGGCGTTTCGCAAGTTGTTGCTGCAATATTTGCAGACCCGGATAGCGCTGGTGCGCACACGCTTGCTGATGCGACTGGTGAAGGCTATTAGCCTTATCCTTGGCATATTGCTGGCAGGATTTCTGGTGATGTTGGTGGTAATTTTTTTGGGTATTGCCCTGGGTTATTGGCTGGGTGCATGGATAGGTAGCAACGCCCTGGGGTTTTTGCTGGTAGCGGCCTGTTATGTGTTGCTATTTATTCTGGCCTATGTATTCCGCCGCCAATTGTTTTTGCGCCCCATCGCGAGCCTGGTAATCCATGCCTTTATGGAAGATCAAGACGAGTCATAAACCTTGTGTATGCCATCAAAAGATGCCTTTGAAGATTTGCGGGCAGAATACAGGCGGCTGAGGAAAGCCTGTGCCGAGCAGGAAGAAGCACTTGCCCGCCAGTGGGTGTTTGTCTATAACCACAGTGGCGAGCTGGTGTGGAACACGGTGCTGGATACCGGTAAAGGGTTAGGGAAAAGCCTGTTGGAATTGTTAGTAGGGAAAAAGAAAACTTCGCCTCTGGTCATCAAATTCATGCTCTCTGCAGGTCAGCTTCTGCTGATTAAGAAAATCAATGACTGGCGCAGGCGTAGGCAAAAGGCCCGACAGGCTGGAGGATAGCTTTAACCCCATACGCGAGTTCCCTCGCTGCAGTTCTGGCAAATATCTATATGCTTCCGCCCCCGCAGCAACTGTTTGCGGAATTGCCGATAGGCTTCATCTTGCCAGATTTCCTGAAATCTTTGTTGTTTAAGATTACCCATTTTATGTTGGGCATCTTTGTCAAAACAACAGGGCACCACCCAACCATCCCAAGTGATGACGGAGGCATGCCAGAGTTTCCAACAATGATTGGCCAGCTTGTTTTTGGGCCGATAGCTGCCATCGGGCATTTTCCTGTATCGGGAAAAATGATCCAGATCTGGAATCAGGGGATGCCCGTGGGCATAATCGTAAATTTGAGCGGTTTTAAATCGGACTTCATCAACGCCTATTTCACGGGCCAGGCGTTTGATTTCAGGAATTTGGTGTTGATTGGGTTTAACCACCAGGAATTGAAAGAATACGTATGGTTTGGTGGAATGCAGTTGTTTTTTCCAGTATACGATTTCCCGGGCTCCGGCCAGCACTTTATCCAGTCGCCCGCCCCGGCGATATTGTTCATAAACCTCTTGCGTGGTGCCATCAATGGAAATGATGAGCCGGTCCAGGCCACTTTCTACCGTTTGCCGGGCATGTGCAGCATCCAGAAAATGAGCATTCGTGGAGGTGGCCGTGTAAATTCCTTTTTGCGCGGCATAAGCAACCATTTCCAGCAATTGGGGATGGAGATAGGGCTCACCCTGAAAATAAAAGATCAGGTACCAAAGTTCTCGATGCAGGTCATCGATGATGGATTTAAAAAAAGACGGGTCAATTTTCCCGGTAGCACGGGTAAAAGCCCGGAGGCCACTCGGGCATTCCGGACAACGCAAGTTGCAAGCCGTTGTGGGTTCAACGGAAAGCGCAATAGGTATGCCCCACTGGATAGGTCTATGGGTCCATTTGCTTAGGTAGTAGCTGCTCAACACTTTTGCTGCATTCCAATATCTTCTGGGGGTGCCTTTTGCCAGAAACCGAAGCGCATCACGAATGCTTGGCTGGATCATGCCCAATGAGAATGAGTTGCCCATCGAAGATAACAATTTTCCCCGACCGGCCCTCCTTCTCTCCTCGTCCCAATCCCGGCACCTCTTTCTTCTCCGTCCTAATCCCGGCTCTCCCCGTCCCAATCCCGACACTCCTCTCTCCTCGTCCTAATCCCGAACGGAGTGAGGGATCTGGTCAACAGCGGAGCGCAGTTGATGGGCTGCGGGGCATTTTTCACCAGATTTCTCACTTCGTTCGAAATGACGGGAAACATTCATCACCGGATTTCTCAGTTCGTTCGAAAAGACGGGTGGGTTTTTCCTCGTCCCAATCCCGGCATCTCTTTCTTCTCCGTCCTAATCCCGGCTCTCCCCGTCCCAATCCCGAACGGAGTGAGGGATCTGGTCAACAGCAGAATGCAGTTGATGGGCTGCGGGGCATTTTTCACCAGATTTCTCACTTCGTTCGAAAAGACGGGAAACATTCATCACCGGATTTCTCACTTCGTTCGAAATGACGGGTGGGTTTTTCCTCGTCCCAATCCCGGCACCTCTTTCTTCTCCGTCCTAATCCCGGCTCTCCCCGTCCTAATCCCGAACGGAGTGAGGGATCTGGTCAACAGCGGAGCGCAGTTGATGGGCCGTGGGGCATTTTTCGCCAGATTTCTCGCTGCGTTCGAAAAGACGGGAAACATTCATCGCCAGATTTCTCACTTCGTTCGAAAAGACGGGAAACATTCATCACCAGATTTCTCACTTCATTCGAAATGACGGGAAACATTCATCACCAGATTTCTCACTTCGTTCGAAAAGACGGGAAACATTCATCACCAGATTTCTCACTTCGTTCGAAATGACGGGTGGGTTTTTCCTCGTCCCAATCCCGGCACCTCTTTCTTCTCCGTCCTAATCCCGGCTCTCCCCGTCCCAATCCCGAACGGAGTGAGGGATCTGGTCAACAGCGGAATGCAGTTGATGGGCCGCGGGGCATTTTTCACCAGATTTCTCACTTCGTTCGAAAAGACGGGAAACATTCATCGCCAGATTTCTCACTTCGTTCGAAAAGACGGGTGGGTTTTTCCTCGTCCCAATCCCGGCTCTCCCCGTCCCAATCCCGAACGGAGTGAGGGATCTGGTCAACAGCAGAATGCAGTTGATGGGCTGTGGGGCATTTTTCACCAGATTTCTCACTTCGTTCGAAAAGACGGGAAACATTCATCACCAGATTTCTCACTTCGTTCGAAATGACGGGTGGGTTTTTCCTCGTCCCAATCCCGGCACCTCTTTCTTCTCCGTCCTAATCCCGGCTCTCCCCGTCCCAATCCCGAACGGAGTGAGGGATCTGGTCAACAGCGGAATGCAGTTGATGGGCCGCGGGGCATTTTTCACCAGATTTCTCACTTCGTTCGAAATGACGGGAAACATTCCTCACCAGATTTCTCGCTGCGCTCGAAATGACGAGTGGGGGATTTCTCGCTTCGTTCGAAATGACGGGGGAATTCATCACCGGTCGATCCGCCTGCGATGCTCCTCGTTATACCGGTCTCCCACAATTTGGATCTTGGAGAGGGCCTCCTGGATTTGCTGAAGCTCATCAGCCGTCAGTTGAATGTTCACTGCACCCAGATTTTCTTCCAGTCGATGGATTTTCGTGGTGCCAGGAATGGGTACGATCCAGGGTTTTTGTGCAAGCAGCCAGGCCAGCGCAATTTGGGCAGGCGTGGCTTGTTTTTCTTGGGCAAGTTGCTTGAGCAATTCCACCAAAGCCAGATTAGCCTTGCGGTTTTCTTCTGCAAATCGAGGTACCGTGTTGCGGAAATCTGTGGGGGCAAATTGGGTGCGTTCGTCAATAGCTCCGGTTAAAAACCCCTTACCAAGTGGACTAAAGGGTACAAGACCAATGCCCAGCTCTTCTAACGTTGGGATAATTTCTGCTTCGGGCTCACGCCACCAGAGCGAGTATTCGCTTTGCAAGGCAGTTACCGGCTGTACGGCATGCGCGCGGCGAATGGTTTTTACTCCTGCCTCGGATAGGCCAAAATAGCGGACCTTCCCTTCCCGAATCAACTCTTTCACGGTACCCGCCACATCTTCTATGGGCACTTGCGGATCCACCCGGTGCTGATAAAGCAAATCAATCGTTTCTACTTTCAGCCGCCGGAGTGAGCCTTCAACTGCTTTCCGGATTTGTTCGGGTCGGCTATTGGTCCCTACCATTTTGCCCTCCCGGATGTCAAAACCAAATTTTGTGGCAATAACTACCTCTCCCTTGAACGGTTGCAGGGCTTCACCCACCAGCTCTTCATTGGTGTAGGGGCCATATACTTCGGCCGTATCGAAAAAACTTACACCCAGCTCCACGGCCCGACGGATCAACCGAATGGCTTCGTCCTTTTCGGGAAATGGATAATAACCGAAGCTCATGCCCATGCAGCCTAATCCCAGCGCAGAAACTTCAAGGCCTTGAGTGCCTAATTTTCTTTTTTGCATAACGTGGTTGTTTTAAGTCAGAATTGCATTTACAATAAGTGAAATGTGGGTGTTTGGAATTGAAAGAATCTTTTGCAAAAATGATGATGACGATTTATTAAAACATTTGAATTAAAGCAGGCTAAAGGTCTTTAGGCAATATGCTTACCGTAGCAGCTCTTGCCTGTGCACGAATCATCGATGGAAGATAAGGGCTGCCGGAATATTTGGCCTGATAAGCCTTGTCGATAGCCTCCTGGATAGGATCATCTGAAGACACGGCTTCAAACACTACTTCAGCAGAAATGCCACCCATGCTGATCTTTCCACCCTTTTGTCGGATAGCGGCCTGGTACCAGCTGGAGCGCTGTCCATGATAAGCTCGGGCATAGAGGACATTTTCTACCACCACCCCCCACACCCAGGTAGGTGTGCCGTAAGTCTTCCCATCTTCTCGATAGGGAGAAACATGTAAGTCGTCTGCAGCGGCAAATTGTTGTAAAGCCTTTGAAGTCCAGTTACCCATCTAGAAATGGATTTAAGGTTTGATCAATACTTTGATAGCTTGGCGTTCATCCATTGCCCGATAGCCTTTTGCAATTTCCTGTAAGGATAAGCTCAGGTCAAATACCAAACCCGGAAGGATTTTTCCAGCCAAAATATCGGGCAATAAGATATCCATATATGCCCGGGTAGGAGCGGGTCCTCCGCCGATAAAAATATTGTTATAGAAGGTGATGTCTGCCGGAATTCCTTGATGATGAGGTACCCCTACGCGACCAATAGATCCGCCGGGGCGCGTGATCTGAACAGCAGTTTGCAGCGCTAATTCGGTGCCTACACATTCCAACACAGCATGTGCTCCCCAGCCTCCGGTTATTTCCTTGACCCGGGCTACAGCAGTTTCTCCGCGTTCCGAGACGATATCTGTTGCGCCAAATTTTTGGGCCAGTGCAATCCGGTTTGGGTGTCGACCCAATAAAATGATTCGCTCGGCACCCAGTTTTTTTGCCGCGATAACCCCACAAAGCGCTACCGCCCCATCACCAACAACAGCAACAGTTTTACCGGGCATCACCCGCGCTGTTTTGGCAGCATGATACCCTGTACCCATCACATCGGTGAGGGTAAGCAAATGAGGGAGTAAATTTTCGTCTGCGGGTTCGGCCAGTTTATATAACGTGCCGTCGGCAAAAGGAATCCTCACTGCTTCGGCTTGGGCTCCATCCACCTGACCGCCAAAAAAACCTTTATGAATGCAAGCAGTATGTAGGCCTTCCTGGCAAAATTCACAAGTGCCATCGGAAAAACAAAAGGGCATCAGCACCCAATCCCCAGGCTTTAATGTGTGCACATCACGACCTACTTCCTCAACGACCCCAATGGCTTCATGTCCTATCCGACGGCCTTCTGGCCCGATCTGATCCAGACCCCGGTATGGCCATAAATCGCTTCCGCAAATACAAGTTACGATCACCCGAATTATAGCATCGGTAGGCATTTGAATCTGAGGATCCGGTACTTTTTCCACCCGAATATCACCAGGTGCATGTAAAACGGTGGCTAACATATTCTCATTTTTTATTTTCGTTATTTTCGATATTGTTCGTCGCTTACTTTTTCTAACCATTCCACTACCTTTCCATTCCATGCTTCCTGAATGGCAATATGTGACATGCCTACTGTAG
>JADGHY010000042.1 GCA_019683625.1 Thermoflavifilum sp.
GAATAAGTTAGGGCAGGGGAGTCCCATGAAAGACAGCCTTGCTCCATCGGTGCCACCCCGGATAGCATGATGCACGGGTTTTAAGCCCGTACGGCGAATTGCTTCTTCAGCATAGCGGATTACCTCGGGGTATTGGTCCAGCACATATTTCATGTTACGATATTGTTGCTGGCATATCCATTCATACCTTGCCCCGGGGAAGAGGCTTATTTGTTGTTTCAATATCTGCTCCAGCAACTGCTCATAAGCCTTCAGTCCTGTTTCTTCGAAATGGCGGATGAGAAACTGGAGGGTAGCTTGCTCCACCTTGGCCTCCAGGTGTAGGGGATGAATAAATCCCTGTTTGCCTGAAGTGGCTTCCGGGGATAGCTCGGCTGGCAAATGTTGGATGAAGGCGGCAGCAATTTTAATGGCGTTTACCATCTTTCCCCGGGCATAGCCGGTATGTGCGGAAATACCGTAAATATGAACGGTTACGCTATCGGCACAAAAATTTTCATCTTCCAAAGATCCTGCAGATTCACCGTCGAGGGTGTATGCCACATCTGCACGTAATTTTTGCAGGTTCACATGATCCACGCCACGGCCAATTTCTTCATCGACCGTAAACAAGACGCGGATTTCCCCATGCGGCTGTTCCGGATGAGTAGTCCAGTAATGGAGGGCGTCCATGATAATGGCGATGCCCGATTTATCATCGGCACCCAACAGGGTAGTTCCAGATGCTGTGATGATATCATTGCCTATTTGGTGTTGCAGCTCGGGAAAATCCTGCATCCTGATGACCTGTGAAGGATCATCGGGCAGGATCAGATCTTGCCCCTGATAATGGCGGTGCACGATGGGTTTTACCCCTTCACCGCTGCAGTCGGGCGAAGTGTCTATATGGGCGCAAAGGCAAATCACCGGAACGGCATGGGTTTGATTGGAAGGCAGGGTAGCATATACATATCCGTACGCATCCATCTCGGCCTCAAGCCCCATCTCATGTAATTCTTTGACCAACAGCCGGCCCAGATCCTTTTGCCTGGCGGTGGATGGGGTTGTGGGCGAAAAGGGGTCTGACTGGGTATTGATTTGTACATAGCGCAGGAATCGCTCGGCCACGGTAAACGGATAATGGGAAAAATCAAGGTTGCTCATCGAATCCAGATTTTTGATGAAGTGTAGAATCAGACAGGTGCGAGGTTGAAGCATGTTCATTCGCAGGCATCTGGCTACTGTCTGTGGGTTTTTTGCCAAAGAAATGATCATATAAGTAATCGAACTGGCGTTTATAGGAGATGCCTACGCCATAAATTGTGCGGTCATTTTCCAGCAACACATTATAGCTGCTTCTGCGGAAGGCGGTGAGCCGGATACGTCCGTCAGGAGTAACGAAATATTCAAACTGAAAATCGCCTATAGGATCAAAATAGCTGGTGTAGTTGTATGGGCCATAACTGCGCCCCCAGTCCCATTGCGGGCCTATCTCCACACGGATGCGGTTGTTCAGGAATGATTTGGTGATGCCCACCGAAAGGGCATTGCGTTGCAGGGCATCGCCTTCGGTTAAGCTGGCTGAATAAGGATTGTAATTCAACTGCACGCCCAGGCTTTTGTCTTTTAATACCCGATTCAGCAGGTTATTCAGCTGAGAAGTGCCTTGTGCCGACAAAATGGCCCCCACGCTGCTGAGGCCCCCCGAACGAAGCAAATTGGTATTGGAGCTGGCTGCTGTATTGGCTTCCGGGAGAAATTGCCCGAAAATCAACAGCCCAACCACCTGATTGAGCAGTTGATTGGGATCCTGGGTAATTTGTTTCATGCGGGTGATAGCGTAGCTGCCACCCACTTCTTCATCGGGCAGGTCAATGCTGAAGTTGATATCGGGTTTCGATAATTTACCAGTGAGTTTAAGATTCACATCCACGCGTTGGGTACGCATCAGATCGGGCCCATACAGTCCGGGATTATTGGCCGCCTCTGCTGCCAGCAGGTTGTACAGGCTGGCGCCGCCCGGCACATGGTACACGGCCGTCACATTCAGGTAAGCCTCGTACGGGCTTCCGTTCCAGGTGATGGTGCTGCCCGGATCAATCTGAAAGCGTTTGGGAATGAGCCGCTGGAAGGTGAATGTATAAGTACCTTCTTCAATCGTGTAGGTACCATACATGCTGATGTTTCCATTCAGGGAAATATTCATGTTTAGGGTGCCATTCCCGGTAGCTGTGATGGCGTCACCGGTATTTGCATCCAAAATCACATCAATCCGGGCATTGGTATTCATCTCAGCCAGTAAGTGGATAGTCAGATCTACATCTTTTGGTGGGCGTTTGATAGCATTCACTTCACTGCCATAGGTTTTAAACACAATAAAATCATGTTGACCAATGTCTTTGCTGTCTGATATGGGCAGATACAGGTGTGTGCCGGGCATGGGCGTGGCGCGGATGAACATCTGCATGTTGTTCAGAGGCCCGGTGAAGCTGATGGTGCCAGCCGCAAATGCATCCCCATAGTAGGATTGGTTATCAAAATAAGTGGTATGCAGGAAATGAAATTGTTGTGTTTGAAGGCTCAGGTTAAAACGCAAATCGTGAAAATGATTATGGGTAATTTCTCCACTCAGCTCTGCCTGATTTCCCTTATCATCAAATAATCGGGCTGAGTTGAAACGAATCAGCTGAGGGGTGATTTGTAGGGTTGTGGGTGCAAACAAATAAGTGGTACCCAGATAATTTACTTTCATGCCCAGGCTATCCAGTTGCAGGTTGCTGGTTACATTCAGGGCATTCAGGGTCCCATTCCAGCTTATTTCTCCGGTAGCATATCCCTGCACCTGGCTTACATAGTCGGTAAGATAAGGATTTAAGGTGCGAAGATTAGCCGACTGAAGGGAGAGCGTGCCGCTGGTAGGCAGGTCCTGATTTGCTAAGTCAAGCGTGCCTTTTCCGGTTAGCTGAGGAGAGCTTATCTGAAAGCGAAGCAGCTGAGCAGGTTGTTGATATTCGGCCTGCAATTGCATGTCGCCTAAGGACTGGTTGTTCAGGCGCATATCGGCATCATGCAGGTTCATCTGCAAGCTCATCTGTTGAAAAGGATGCTGCAGAATGATATCACCTGTGGCAAGCCCTTCCAGGCGGGTTTGCTGCATAAACAGATTTGAAAAATCGCTTACAATTAAATCTTGTATGTGAATCCGATAGGTTTCTCCCAAACTATCAGATTGAATAAAGATTTGCTGATTATTCTGGGAAAAGCTAAGGTTGCGGATGCGCAGATGTTGGTTTTGCAGATGCATTTCATTCTGTTCATTCACATGCCATTCTTTGTCGCTGATCAAAATAGCTGCATTCAGCAATTGGATGTTCACATCATTGGGATGAGTAATCAAGCGGGCATATAATTCACTATTAATCTGATAGCGCGGCAGGCTGGTTTGCAAAGAAACAAAAGAAGTGTCGTGTGCAGCCTGGGCCACGATGCTGGTTTGCGGAGCCAGCAGGCTATCTCCCATCATGATGTTTTCAATATGGGTTTGTAAAGAAAGCTGTCGCAAATTACCTTGTGCATGCAGGTGGATGTTATGCCATTGGATTTGTTGATAGGCCACGTAAGGAATATCGGCTTGCAATTCCAGCGCATTGGTGAGCATGTTAATGGAGCCACTCAGGTTGATATTATCCATTCCCCTCCATCCTTTTGTAAAGGCTTTCAGGTAAGGATCCACATGCTGGGTTTGTATGGAAAAGCGAAAATTCTCATCGGGCAGCCATCCACTGGGTTTTTGAATATAACTTGGGAAATATTGATTTAAAAATAATTGAAAAGCAGCTGGAAGGCTTTGCAGGTTGAAATGTCCTTCAAGATAGCCTTTCATTTCATTTCCCTGAATGGTTAACAGTTTTTCCTGATTGGCATTGATTTGCGATGTGATATGCAATGAGTCGAAAGCAATGCGTTGGTTATTTTTCAGCAGGTTCACATGATATAGCCTGATGTTCCCCAGAAAATTATCAATTTTATTTCCCTGCATATGCAGGTCAAGTTTGCCGCTAAAGGCAATGGAATCGTTGGTGAGCAGCAGGTTGTGAAGGTCGGCACGAAACACGGTCGATTGAAAATCGAAATGGGGCAAGGAATCGTTCAGGTCGATGGTTCCTTTAAAATCCAGGTTGGCATTGGTATCCCGCATGGCCAGCAGGCCATCGAATAGTTTTTTTTGAAAAATTCCCTGCACGTGAATATGCTGATAAGGATATTGTTTTATGGTGAGCTTGGTGAAATCGCCGGTAATGCTGGCATGTAAGCTGTTGAGGTTTAGCCCCTGTCCATTCAGTTGGGCTTGAAAGCTGGTGGGGCCTAAAGCTTGGCTGTTGAGGAATTTTCCGAGATCAAATTCCCGGGCTGCCAATTTTCCGGAATACACGGGAATGCGCTGACGGCCTATTTTCATATTCAGGTCAGAATGCACGAAGCCAATGGCGGTGGAAAAATTTCCGTAAGCCACAAAGTCATGCAAAAAGCCGGTGAAGCTGCCATTGAAATGGATGATACCCAAGGCAGAAAGATTCACAGGTAGCGCATTGCCAAGTGTCGGAAACCAATGTTGCAAATCTGTGCTATTGGTGGTTAGGTTATTGATTTGGGCATCCAGAAAGGTTTCCTGAATATCGGGCAAGCCATTGATTTGGAGATTAGCCTGTAAAGAGCTGCGGTTGCCGGCCTGCAGTTCCAGATGCCGGATGCGCAGATCATTTACCGTACCCTTGGCATCGCCACTCAGGATCATGCGGGTATGCCATGCCTGCAAGGCTGGAGCGAAATAAGCGATATCGTCGGAATGCACAATGGCTTGTTGAAGATGGGCTACCATGGTTACCCGGCGGATGTAATCGCCCATATCCGCAAAATGCTTGAACTGCATGGCATAATAATTACCCAAATGGCTATGAGGGGTTCGCAGCTCCAGCTGGCTGAATTCCATGATCACGGGCGAGAACTTAAACCTACAGCTAAGCGATTGAATTTGAAATCCGCTCCGTTCGGTGGCTGCAAGTTTTAATCGTGCGGTAATGGTATCTTGCTGCCATTGCAGGCTATCCATCTGTAGCATGATGTGGTGAATGTGGATGTGTGCCGGGTCGAAATAAGGGGCATCTACCAGTTTGCTGGTGTCGTCGATGGCAAAGGCTCCGTTTTGGATACGGAGGGATTGCACCAGCACCTGCCAGTGATCGGGATTCCAAGTATCGGTTGCGCTGGGTGAGGCATGTTGCGGTATTGTATCAGGGGGTGCAGTTCCCGGATATTGATATAAGCTAAAAAAAGGTTCTGTGAGGTTTAATCTTTGGATGATAAGCCGATGGCGGCGAAAATCCGTTCGTTGGGCCCGCATGTCTAATACTGCCAGTTGCAGATGTATGTCCTGCCCTGTCCATCCATCCCGTTGATCCACACGAATATTTTTCAATATCACGCGTCGGATATCGGGTATTGTAGCAGGTTGGGTTTGTGCAGAAGAAGCATTTCCCGATGAAAATGCATCCAGCAGAAATTGATAATTCCAGATGCTATCGCCGGGCTGGCGGCTCAGGTGAAGCTTTACATCCTGCAATTCCAGAAAATGAATGACCGGATGTTTACTCAGAAAAAAGAAATCGGTGATACGCAGTTGAAGCCTGCCTGCATAGAGCAAGGTATCGTGCCGAAGATCTTCGATATAGGCTTGGTTGACCTGCAAGCGATTGAAAAGCTGGAGTTGGACATGGGCAATGCTTACCCGGGTGCGAAGTTGGGCCGACAACCGTTCGGTAACTTTTTTTGCCAGAAAATTTTGTACGGCGGGGATGTTTACGACAATGTTCAGGATCAATGCCAGCGCCACTATGGCCAGCATTAGCATTCCCACGATCTTCAGCCATTTTTTTATGCCCCGCATGATGAGAAAATTCATCCCTTGATTCCTTCAACAAAAATACCATATTCAAGCCGAAGGAAAGGGAATGGATTTGCTTGTGATTCAATGGCTGAATAAAGGCGGATGATGGAGGTACCATTGGCTTTTTAGCTGATATTGCTGGGCAAGCTCCAGGATAGCAGCTTCTCCAAACAGTTTACCTATGAGGGTAAAACTTGTGGGCGTATCATTTTTGCGAAATCCATCCGGCACGGATACTACAGGATGTCCGGTGAGATTTGTCAGGGCGAGCTGTTGTCCGGCAAAAGTAGGTACCAGAATAGCGTCGTATGTGTTGAGCAGGGGATCTACTTCTTGCATGATACGGTAGCGAATCCGTTGGGCGTTGAGATATTCCACCGCAGGGATGAAGCGGGAGGTACGGAATTGGTTAGGCCAGGAATATTTGCGTTGTTGCACCATCAGGCTGTCGCGATGGCTGCGCGTCAGCGGATCGAAGGCGGCTGCAGATTCTGCACCCACGATCACGCCCAGTATGGCATTCGCCGGAAAGCTGTCGGGGAAATCGATAGGGATAAGCTGTACGCCCATTTCCTGCAGCAGCTTCATGGCCTGTCTGATATGATGATGTTCGGGAAGTGTATCGATCCAGTTGCGGGCATAGGCTACTTTTAGTTTGCGTACGTCGGCGTCAGGGTCATAGTTGAAGGCGGCGAAGCGGGCAGCGGCGTCCAGGCCATCGGTGCCATGAATAGCAGCAAATACGATGGCTGCATCTTCGGCCGTACGGCAGAGCGGGCCGATTTTGTCGGAGCTCCAGGCCAGAGTCATAGCCCCTGTGCGGCTGATGCTGCCAAAACTGGGGCGTAGGCCTAGGGCCCCACAAACGGTGCTGGGTGAGACAATGGAACCCCAGGTTTCGGTGCCCAGTGCAAACGGAACCAAGCCGGCCACTGTGGCTGCAGCTGATCCGGCCGAGGAACCGCTGGAACCATGTGCAGTATCCCAGGGATTACGGGTAAGCCCGCCAAACCATACATCATCCATAGCCAGCTCACCCAGCGAAAGCTTGGCCACCAGCACGGCACCGGCAGCCTGCAGTTTTTGCACCACGTATGCCGTCTCATCCAAGCGTTGATGCCGGTATGGCGGGGTACCCCAGGTGGTATAGGTACCTTTTACGGCAAACAAATCTTTTACTCCATAGGGAATGCCCTGCAGCGGCCCCCGATCAATGCCCCGGGCAAAATCTTCATCGGCTTTGCGCGCCTGCTCCATGGCTATATCTTCGGGGATAGACACCACACAATGCAGCAGCGGCCCATATTTTTTCAGGCGGTCGATGAAAAAACGTGTCAGCTCCACCGAGCTCATCTTCTTTTCGCGCAACAGGCCTGCCAGCTGCAAAATGGAATAGTAGGCCAGCTCTTCCCGGTGCGCAGGAAGCGGCACATCAGTGGGGATATGCCAATGGATGGGCTTTTGAACCGTATCTATCTGCATGCCCGGAAGCACGGGATCAAACCAAACAGGCAGAGGCACTGCATTTTCCAGCATGTATTGATGGAACCGCTGATAGTCATCGCGATAGTCCCGAAGTCCATCCAGCATGGAATCCATTTCCGCAGCAGAAAACTTCAGGTCGAGCAATTGACTGGCCGATTGCACCATTTGCGGAGAAATGGTATCTTGCTGTTGGGCTAAAAGCAGATGAGCAGGAATGAAGCAACACAAAAAAAGACTGATGGCATAAGCAGGTCGAAGCATGTGTATGGCGTTTAATCCTGTAAATTTAAACACCCATTCTCATAAACCGGTTGAATATGCGATTCAGATGCTTATTGTTGTTGATTTGCTGGTGTGTTCACCATGTTTCTGCGCAACAGCAGGCTCATGATCCCGTGGTGTTGGTTATTCATGGAGGGGCAGGCACCATCAGGCCCGATCAGCTTTCTCCGCGCATGCGGGACAGTCTGCACACAGCCCTCACAGCAGCCCTGCAGGCGGGATATGCACAATTGCAAGCACATCATTCAGCCATAGATGCGGTACAGGCAGCCATTCATATCATGGAAAATTCGCCCTTGTTTAATGCCGGGAAGGGAGCCGTGTACACGCAGGCCGGCACACACGAGATGGATGCAGCCATCATGGATGGGGCCACCTTAAGAGCTGGGGCAGTGGCTGCGGTAAGCCATATCAAGAATCCGATTGACGCGGCTATTGCGGTGATGCGCCAATCTCCGCATGTACTGTTGGTGGGCAAGGGTGCAGAAGATTTTGCTGCGGCTCACGGGGTGGAGCTTGCACCTGCCAGCTATTTTGATACACCGGAACGGAAGCGCCAGTGGGAAAGATACCGGCAACATCGCACCAGTGAAATTTTTCAGCCCGGGAAGCAAGCTCGGCCCATAGCTGATCAGGCTTATTACGATCTGCACGAATGGGGTACGGTAGGTGCCGTGGCCTTGGATGATAGCGGGCATTTGGCTGCGGGCACTTCCACAGGAGGCATCATGGGCAAACTGCCTGGTCGCGTGGGGGATTCACCTATCATTGGCGCGGGAACCTATGCCAACGATACCACCTGCGCCGTATCCTGTACCGGCACAGGCGAATATTTTATGCGCGCATTAGCAGCTAAAACCCTGAGTGATTTAATAGCCTACCGGCACATGTCGCTCCAGCAGGCCGCACACACCGTGATATTCGATATCATTCAACGCATGGGCGGCGATGGCGGCCTTATTGCATTGAACACCAAAGGTGAATTTGCTATGCCTTTCAATACATCGGGCATGTACAGAGGTTATATCACGCGTTCGGGTAAAATCTACATCGCTTTTTTCCAGGATGAACATCCTTAAATCCACAAGGACAAACGGATAGCTTCCCGTTCTGCTCATGTTTAAGTATGGCTGAAGGAACACATGAAACTTTCTCCTAAGCAAGCCTGAATAAACCTGACTCTTTTGTACCGGGACATATCCTGTCTTTTTCTCCATCAGGAAGAAAAATCATACACTTATCCGATTGTCAGGATAAGGGATTCCCCGTCAATTTGTGGGGTATTTTCTTTTTAAACATCATCTTAAGGCATCCGATAGATGAGGTTGATTATCTTCTAATCATTAGAGCATGTATAAATCATTTTAAAGCAATCTATATGTGGAAAAAAGGATTGATAAATGTTGTGTGTTGTTTATGTGTGTATATGGTTCATGCCCAACAGCAGGCTGTTTCTTCGGTGCAGGATTATGTATTGTTCCCAGGGAATGATCTCACCCTTCCGCCCGGCGGCTCTGTGACATTGGGTGTGTGGCAAATTGTCAAAGACATTCCCCGGAACAGCGTGCTCAAGGTTGAGCAATGGACAATAGATGGCAAAGACATTTCGGCACAAAATCCGGAGGAAGGGAGCTTAACATTATCGCTGACGCTGGATAAAGCCACCTATAAGGCACCGCTGAAAGTACCCCCGCACAATCCGGTGGTGATTACTGTTTCTTTTCAACCGGAGGGGCAGCAAACGAAGATGATCTTATACTCCCGTATTCATATCATTGACAAGGAAAATTATTTTTACATAAGCAATGGCTCTCTGGGTACGGGTGGTGAATTATATGAGCTAAAGGAGCCTTCAATCGAATATGCACGGGATCAGCTGGAGTTTGCTTTTACCAAACCAGATTCAAGAGGAGATATCATTGTAGTTAATGCCTCGGGATTAAGAAAAGAAAAAGAGGATCAGGATATTTCCAGTGGAATGTCGATTACGGTTGCTTTTCCTGCCAACTCAAAGGGTGGGGAATGGTTTATCAGCAGCAGTGACGATCCTGGAATTCCTCCATATAATGTTGTTGCTCTTATCTATCAACCAAAAGCCAATCAACCAACTATTGCATATTATTCTGTTGAACAGGTTCCACATATTATACCTCCACATTTTGCAGGCAAGATCCGTTACTTCTCCTTGAAAGGATCCACAACCATTACGGTATATGATCCACAACACCATCTTCTCAAGGGGTATTTTTCCGGACAGGTAGTAAATGCTGAAGGCAACTATCTTTGGGCTTCAGGAGCTTTTTCCGTAAAGCTTAGGCCTTAAAGCAGATTACCCATTGTTTTTTCGAGCCACAAATCGGATGACACATCCCAGTCCGTTATGGTATAATCCTTCCCGAAGTTCAATTTCGGTTTCCTGCAGTTCAAGAAAAGTATAATGGGCAAAATCAGATTTGATTTCATCTAGGGAAAATAAAAATGATGGCTCACGTGGCCCACCTACTTTTTCATTTTTGGTTACATAATTGATGTGTTTTTTGCTAAAGGCTTCGAAGATGATGATGCCACCAGGTTTCAATCGTTTATCCAATGCCTGATGATAAGCAGATCTCAGATCAGGAGGAATATGGGCATAGATCAATGCCATAGCATCGAACGCATCGGGCATGTTGTCTAAAGTTTCGATGCCGCCTACCAGATAGTGGATATGTACATGATGCTCCGCTGCGAGTTGCAGGGCCTTTTTTTGCCCTTCCTGGCTGATGTCGAAAGCCCATACTGTCCATCCGCGTCGGGCAGCATACACGGCATTGCGGCCCTCGCCTTCTGCAGGAAAAAGGATGAGTCCGGGTGTCAGTTTATCAATCTGTTCCTGCAGATAAGCATTGGGTAATTTGCCATAAGCATACGCTTCCTGGCTGTATCTGTTGTTCCATTGGTCAATCCAGCGTTGTTCCATTTTCCAAGCGTTTTATCATCAGGTTGTTTTCTTGTAGATGTTGAATTGAAATGATTGTCTTTGCCAGCCAAGATTATTTACGCATATTCAGGCGGGGGGCGATCCATTGCTGCAATTGTTCATAAGAAAGACCCGTATAATCCTGAATCACCTGATGTGCCTGTGGAAAAGCCTCTGCGCCGTGCGAAGTGGTGATAGCTATCACATACATCCCGGCAGCCAGAGCACCCTGCACACCGTTAAGTGAATCTTCAAACACGATGCATGTTTCGGCGGGAACATGGATTTTCTCTGCAGCCAGCAAATACAAATCTGGTGCGGGTTTACCATGTTTCACCTGAGTGCTGTCTACAATCACATCCACATAAGGAGTAATGGGCAATCTTTCCAGGGCAAATTGGATGTTTTCCGGCATAGCAGAAGTGGCCACTGCAATGGGAATGTGATGGTGTTTCAATGCTTGCATGAATGTTTCCAATCCGTCAATCGGCCGGATATGAGGGGCATAGAGTTCGCGATAGAGGGCTTCTTTTTCAGCTTTTGCTGCCGCCAGTGTTTCTGCATTCCAGTTTAGCTCCGGGAAAAGATATTTGAGGGTGGCTTCATTGTTTTTGCCGCTTACCTGTTGCAGGTATTCCTCAGCAGTAAGCTTTCTGCCTCTCCTTTCACAGAACGCTTGCCAGGCTTTTAAGTGAAAAGGATTGTTATCCATTAATGTGCCATCCATATCGAAGATTACGCCCCAGGCTGGCATCGTCAAAAAATTTAATAAGCTTTTAGATGCAAAACCATATGAAAATTGGCCATCACCGTAGTAAAGCTCAGGGTAGAATCGTTTAATTCCTGGATCTGGATTTGTTCATATATTTTATTTCCTTGCAACGGATAAAGGGAAATAATTTTACCGCCAGGATTGATTTCATATCTTCCGGTATCTATTTTCCCGTTAAAATTGGTAAAGAACAAGCCATTATCCAGGAAGGTGAAGCTGGCGTTGCGATAAAAACCATTTTTCATTTCCTCAGCAGCGCGTGCAGCTTCAATATCGAAGCTGCCATTTTCGGGTGGCGTAACGTTGATCACATGCCAGGTTTTGTGCAAAAGCAATTTGCGGGTATGTGTTTTGCCACAGCCCAGCAAGCAACTGATCAATAAACA
>JADGHY010000043.1 GCA_019683625.1 Thermoflavifilum sp.
GTACAGCTCCACGGGCATGCTGGCCTATAAGATGCAACATGGCCACAATGAATATTATTTATTCAAGCAGGTTTCGGTATTGTTATTTGGATTATTGATCATTTATCTTTCACATCGGGTACATTACATGTTTTATGCACGGGTAGCAAAAATTGGTGTGATTGTGGCTGTGCCGTTGTTGATTTATACTTTGTTGTTTGGTTCGCATGTGAATGATGCCAGCAGATGGATCCGTCTGCCGGTGATTAATCTCACCTTTCAAACATCTGATTTTGCAAGGCTTGTATTGTTTATGTATGTTTCGCTTCAGCTGGCCAGACATCAGGAAGTGATAAAAGATTTTCGCAAAGGCTACAAGCCGGTGTTGATGGCCATGCTGGTGATATGTGGATTAATTGCACCGGCAAATTTATCTACGGCATTATTGTTGGGAGCAAGTTGTTTGTTATTATGCTTTATCGGGCGCATTTCCATGAAACACCTCATGATCACCCTATTGATTGTGGTACTGCCTTTATTGCTGCTGATGGGCATTGCAGCGCTCACCTATCATCCTGATGATCAGCAACATAGCTCAGACAGCCGGAAGGAAGCCTGGTATGAGCGAGCCATTGAACACCTGGAAGGCAAGGGAAGGGTGGCCACATGGATTCATCGGGTGCAGGATTTTATGTATGCTTCGCATGAGGAGGCACCTTATCAGGTAGAACAAGCCAAAATTGCTATTGCCAGAGGTGGGTTGTTGGGTAAAGGTCCTGGAAATAGCATCCAGCGCAACTTTCTGCCCTATCCCTATTCTGATTTCATCTTTGCCATCATCGTGGAGGAATACGGACTGGCAGGGGCTGCCATGCTGGTGATGTTGTATCTGATCTTGTTGTTTCGTTGCATTCGTTTGTTCAAAAAATGTCCTTATGCCTTTGGTTCATTTTTATGTATTGGTTTAAGTTTTACGCTTGTGATCCAGGCTTTTGCAAATATGGGTGTAGCCGTAAATCTGTTACCGGTAACAGGAGTTACCTTGCCGTTGGTAAGCATGGGTGGCTCTTCCATTTGGTTTACCAGCCTGTCCATCGGCATCATTTTAAGCGTAGCAAGGCATATGCAGGAGCAGGAAGCATGGGAGCATCTTCATGCTCCTGCTTCAGCAGATGAACAAAGCTGGTTAGATCAAACGCCTGAGACTGAAGCCACATCATCTCAGATGGCTTTTGCGCAGGCATCTCCATCACAGCAGATGTTTGGGGTGCAGGGCCATGACACTTAATTGCGTAAACACATGGGCGAACAACATTTGTCATATCGGATCATTGTGAGCGGTGGCGGCACGGGCGGACATATTTTCCCGGCCATTGCCATAGCACGTGCCCTTCAGCAGCAATGCCCCGATATACAAATTTTATTTGTGGGTGCAAAAGGTAAAATGGAAATGGAAAAAGTACCGCAGGCCGGCTATCCTATTCACGCACTCGACATCAGGGGCATGGATCGCAGCCATTGGTGGAAAAATATCATGCTACCTTATCTCATCCTGAAAAGTTTGGCTCAGGCAAGGCAAGTTTTAAGAACGTTTAAACCCCACGCCGTAGTGGGTGTGGGCGGATATGCCAGTTTCCCCATGTTGTTTGCTGCTCAACAGGCCGGGATTTACACCTTTATCCAGGAACAAAATTCTTTTGCCGGAAAGGCTAATCAGTGGCTCGGAAAGAAGGCTACCTGCATATTTGTGGCGTATGAAGGCATGGAAAAATTTTTCCCAAAACAAAAAATTGTGATCACGGGTAATCCGGTGAGGCAGGATATTTTATTAACCCAAATGACCAGAGAGGAAGCCTGTCATTATTTTGGTTTAAATCCGCAATATCCCGTGGTACTTGTTGTAGGTGGCAGCCAGGGGGCTCATTCCATCAACAAAGCAATCCTCAAACAAGTAAAAGAATTGGTTACCCGGCATATTCAGCTTATCTGGCAAACAGGCAAACGGGATTATGCTGAAATCCAACAACAAGCGGGACAGCTCTCCGGAATTGAGGTGATGCCTTTTATTCAGGAGATGGGCAAAGCTTATGCTGCAGCCGATGTGGTGGTATCAAGAGCCGGAGCCATTGCCATTGCTGAATTGTCTGTGATGCAGAAGCCAGCCATCCTGGTGCCTTTTCCTTATGCAGCCGAAGATCATCAAACCCATAATGCACAAATGTTGGTGCGGGATCAGGCTGCCTGGATGGTTAGCGATGATGAGGCAGGAGAAAAACTGGTGCCGGCTATCATGGCGTTATGCGCTGATGAAGAAAAACGAAAAAGTTTGTCTGCGCATATTGCCAAATGGGCAATAAGAGATGCGGATCAGCAGATAGCCAGAAACATATTGAATGTGTTGCAACATGAACATTAAAATTTATCTACACTTCACAAATGAAAATGCAGGATATAGAAATTAAACGGATGTATTTCATTGGCATTGGCGGCATTGGTATGAGCGCGCTGGCCCGCTATTTCCATGAACAGGGTGTTAGCGTGAGCGGATATGATCGTACGCCGTCGGCATTATGCCGTGAGCTGGAACAAGAAGGCATATCTGTTCATTATGATGAAGATATCCATGCCATAGATCACCACGCCGATGTAGTAGTATATACACCCGCTATTCCGCCCGATCATGCTGAATTGCTGTATTACCAGCATCATGGCTATCGGGTGTATAAACGCAGCGAAATATTAGGGATGATTTGTGCCTCTATGACCACGATAGCTGTTGCGGGTACCCATGGCAAGACCACCACAACCACATTAATTGCGCATATTCTCAGGCATTGCGGAAGAACCTCGTATACGTTTTTAGGAGGTATTTCTGCCAATTATCATACCAATTACTGGAAGGGAGTGGAGCCTATTGCAGTCGTGGAAGCAGATGAATATGATCGTTCCTTTCTGCATTTGCAACCTTATATTGCTGTGATTACAGCCATTGACCCTGACCATCTGGATGTATATGGAACCGCTGAAGCCATGCAGGAAGCGTATTTTCAATTTGCTTATCGGTTGAAACCAGGTGGATGTTTGATTTATCATAAAGGTATGGCGCATGAAGAAAAATGGGAGGAAATAGCAACATGGAGTTATCATCTTGACAATCGGAAGGCGGATTTTTATGCCCTGAATATTCGCATCAATCAAGGTATTTATTATTTCGACGTACAGGCACCTGATGTGTTCATAGAAGATTTGTGCATACAAACAGGCGGGATATATAATGTGGAGAATGCAGTGGCTGCTATTGCTGTGGCCAGGCAGTTGGGCGTGAATACCGCTCAGATTCGTGAAGCACTTTATATGTTTAAGGGTGTAAAACGCCGTTTTGAGTACATTTTAAAACGAGCAGATGTTGTATTCATTGACGATTATGCCCATCATCCCCAGGAATTAAAAGCGTTGCTGACCAGTATCAGAGTATTGTATCCGGAACGGATGGTGAACATTGCCTTTCAGCCTCATTTGTACAGCCGCACGCGCGATCTGGCCGCAGAATTTGCTGCCAGCCTGGATCTGGCAGATCGGGTATGGCTTTTGCCGATTTATCCGGCGCGCGAATTACCCATTCCGGGTGTGAGCAGCGAGCTTATTCGGGACGCCATGCAAAAGGCAAAAGTGAGCTGTGTAAATAAAAAAGAATTGATTGAGGAGATTGCCAGGGAAAGGCCATCGCTGTTTATTACTGCAGGAGCTGGGGATATTGATCAGTTGATTCCAGAGATTGTACAGGTTTATGAACAAACTTCTTATGCAGCATAGGCAGCGTTCATATCGCACATATATCGGGTGGTTGGTGGCAAGCCTGTTGCTTTCAGCCATCCTGGTGGTGTTGTTTGTATTTGCTGCTCGTTTAAATCAACAGCAAATTTGCAAGGGTATTGTGATAGAACATATCCATACAGATAATCATCCAAAATTTATTTCCATTGCCGATATTTCAAAAACTGTTCATGCTTTTCATCCAGAGGGGAAACCTTTGCACCAAATTGATTTGCATGCCATGGAGCAGGCATTGCAACAAAACCCCTGGATGCAGCATGTGATGTTGTTTTTCGATGCCCATGGCAAGCTGCATGTGCGCTATGCACAAAAATCACCCGTATTGTTGATATATACCAGAAATGGCCAATCATTTTATATAGACAAAGAAGGGGATAGAATACCTGTTTCAGACAGATATCATCCCGATGTGCCCATTGTAACGGGATGGTTTTCATCTAATCTTCAGCGGGATTCTGTTTGGATTACTCGGCTCCTGCAAATTGGTCTCAAACTTATGGATGATGATTTCTGGAACGCACAGGTGCAGCAGATTGACATTCAACCAGATGGCAGCATGGTGTTGATTCCCACTGTAGGTCCCGTGATTCAGTTGGGAAATGCAGCACGATTTGACTTGCAGTGTAAAGTATTGCGTGCATTTTATGAACAGGTGTTGCTAAAGGGTTATATGCAGCTGTATGATACCGTAGATGTGTCGGTTCCTTCGCAAATCATGGCCATCCGTAAACCCTTACCCGGAAATATGCAGATGCAACCGGTGCAATTTGCACACAAGGATACCAGCAGCCAGTCAGCATCAATTGCCTTGATGCAAACCACAGAAAAAAAATCCATGATTATTCGTCATACACCAAAACCTTTGATACCATGAGCAAATCATCACCCATCATTGTCGGACTTGATATAGGCACTACAAAAATTGCAGTGATTGCCGGCAGAAAAAATGAATTTGGCAAACTTGAAATATTAGGATTTGGAAAGGCCGATTCGTTTGGTGTGCAACACGGCATGGTGTTAAATATTGAGCAAACAATCAAAGCTATTCGGGAGGCCCTACAGCGCTGTTATGCTTCCAACCCCGATTTGGTGATTGAAGAAGTGTATGTGGGTATTGCCGGCCAACACATTCAAAGCCTGCAAACACGGGGAGAAAGGATCCGGAAGGATACTGAATCGGAAATATCCAAAGAAGAAGTAGAACAAATGATTCAGGAACAGTATAAATCCTATATTCCTACCGGAGATCAGATTATTGATGTGATTCCGCAGGAGTTTTCAGTTGATCAATATCAAAATATTACCAATCCGGTAGGATATTCGGGAATAAAAATTGGCGCCAGTTTTCATATCATCACCGGAAATAAACTGGCGATTCGGAATATTTATCGCAGTGTAGAAAAAGCAGGCTTACGTGTCAAAGATCTGGTGTTGCAGCCATTGGCTTCGGCGGCGGCTGTGATGTGCGATCAGGATCTGGAAGCCGGGGTGGCCATAGTGGATATTGGCGGAGGCACTACCGATATGGCCGTTTTTTACGAAGGCGTGTTGCGGCAAACGGTAGTCATTCCCTATGGAGGCGAAAACATCACCAATGATATCAAGAATGGATTAGGCGTATTGCGCACACAGGCCGAGCAGATGAAAGTACAGTTTGGCTCTGCCCTTGCCGATGAAGCCAAAAGCAATGCCTACATCACCATTCCCGGCTTACGTGGTCAGCAACCCCGGGAGATTTCCGTGAAAAATCTGGCTCATATTATTCAGGCCCGCATGCAGGAAATCCTCGATTTTGTGATGTATCACCTGCGACAGATAGGGCTGGACAGCAAATATTTAAATGGTGGCATTATCCTTACTGGTGGCGGATCTCAGCTTAAACATCTCATCCAGCTCACCGAATATGTGACGGGCCTTAGTGCCAGAATCGGCTATCCGAATGAGCATCTGGCAAGTGGGCATCCGGAGGAACTGGCACGTCCGATGTATGCTACTTGTATAGGCCTGATCTTAAAAGGTTTGCATGATTATGAGAATGCTCCGGAAGCCTTTGCATCCAACTTCATTCCGGTGAATACATTGAAAAATGAGCAACCTGCCCGGCCTGCAGCACAGGCCGAGCCTACCCAGAGGGAAGAAAGACAAGTGATGTCTAGAAACAATCGCCTGCGGGCATTTCTGGATAGTATCAAATCGGGTATCATTGAATTATTCCGGGATGAAGAAGATAAAACCATATAGTTGTCGGTAAAAAACATCCATACAGCAGCATAAACCCAAAAAATAGTATTCACCTAAAAACGAAACATCATGGAATTCGATCTCCCCAAGGGAAAGTCCTCCATCATCAAAGTCATCGGTATTGGTGGAGGCGGCAGCAATGCGGTAAACTATATGTATAGCTTAGGCATTGAAGGCGTAGATTTTATTGTCTGCAATACGGATGCGCAGGCATTAGCCAACAGCCCGGTACCCAACAAAATTCAGCTGGGGCCTTCGCTCACGCAGGGGCTGGGTGCAGGCGCAAACCCCGAAATCGGCAAACAGGCAACGGAAGAATCGCTTGAAGAAATTAAGCGCATCCTGGAAGTGAACACCAAAATGGTATTCATCACTGCCGGTATGGGAGGCGGTACCGGCACGGGTGGTGCGCCCATCGTGGCCAAAATATGCCGGGAATTGGGCATCCTTACGGTAGGCATCGTCACCACACCTTTCTCTTATGAAGGCCGGCGACGCATGCAGCAAGCCGAGATAGGCATCCAAAATCTCAAAGCATACACGGATACCTTGTTGATTATTTCAAACGACAAAATGCGTCATCAGTTTGGCAACCTGCCTTTCAAGTTAGCCTTTGCCAAAGCCGATAATATTCTGGCAATTGCCGCGAAATGTATCACGGATGTCATTAACCATCATGGCCATATCAATGTGGACTTTGCCGATGTATGTACCGCCATGCGCAATGGAGGTGTGGCCATCCTGGGATCGGCCACAGCAAGCGGGGAAAACCGGGCACAGCAGGCCATTGAAATGGCCCTGAATTCACCTTTGTTAAATGACAATGATATCCATGGTGCAAAATGGGTGCTGCTCAACATCACTTCTTCCGAAGGTGAATATGAACATACCATCGATGAGATGGATATCATCCAATCTTATGTTCAGGCACAGGCAGGTGATGCCTGTGATGTGATTCTGGGTGTGGGGTATGACTCCTCGCTGGGCGATCAAATCGGGGTAACCATTATTGCAACGGGATTCGAACAAAAACCACTTCACCAGTTTCGGGAAAAAGAACCACTGAAATCAGCAGAGCCCAAAATTGTGATGGAGCTGGGGAAAAAAGATGAAGAGAAAAAACTCTGGGGTTCACAACCCGCTGAAAATCCGGAAAAAGAGGCCCTGGCTCCTCGTCTGGTGGATCCGGAAGAGCAAACTATACAACCCGCTAAGCCGGCTTCGCCAGAGATGTTGAGTCTTTTCGATGAACCCGTGGCACCGAAGCCGCAACAGCAAAGCATCCATTCCACACAGTCTGGTAGCACACGCATCTATGCTCAACCGCCCTCAGCCAAGTCTAAGCCGGCATTTGCATCGGAACAATCGCCCCCAGAGCAGTCTGGAGAAATGAAGCTGGTGTATAAGGATGAGCCGTCAACACCTGCCCCGGCTATCCCACAAGAAAAGGAAGAAAACCTGCAAGACCCGGAAGCCTGCTCAAAAGAATACGAACGCATGAAAAGGCTCAAGCAACTCAGCTATTTGTCGTCACCAGCCTCAGAAATTGAAGAGATCCCGGCTTTTATTCGGCGCGGAGTGTCGGTAAATCCCACCCCATTGCCCGAGGATCCGCATCAGCTCTCCGGATTCAGCATACAACCTGATCCGCAGGGGCAAAACAGATCATCTATCAGCACCTTAAATACTTTTTTAGATGGGAAAAAGCCCGACTGAGCAACGGCAAGCAGGCATTTTCAACGCAATCCCGGGATCTTCCCGGGATTTTCCTTTATTCTATACACATCTCCTAACTTTGCACATGGTTTTACCAAAATATTGGATCCATCATCTGTGCGTAAGTCAACCTCGCATCTTCAGAGAGCCACGTTAGGCGGCTTAATTGTAGCGCTTGGCATCGTATATGGAGATATCGGCACTTCTCCGCTTTATACATTTTCAGCCATCAGCAGAGGCCAGCCTATTCACGATTTGCTGATCCTTGGCGGGGCTTCTCTTGTCATCTGGACGTTAACCCTGCAAACAACCATCAAATATGTGATCCTCACCCTTCGTGCCGATAATAAGGGTGAAGGAGGGATATTCTCGCTTTATGCCCTCATCAGGCGACATGCTAAGTGGGCAGTGATTTTTGCCATGATCGGGGGAGCGGGATTGCTGGCCGATGGGTTGATTACCCCACCCATCACCGTTACTTCTGCCATAGAAGGCCTTGGGCTACCGCAAAGCGATACCGTGAAGATAGTATTGTTGATCATCACCAGCTTATTTGTGGTACAACAATTTGGTACGGAATGGATTGGCCGCTTTTTTGGTCCCATTATGCTCGTTTGGTTTTTGATGATGGCCCTGGTGGGCTTGCCCCATCTGTTGCATAATCCCGTTGTATTAAAAGCCTTCAATCCCTATTACGGATTAAAGCTGCTATATGAATATCCCAAAGGGTTTTTGATTTTGGGAGCAGTGTTTCTGTGTACCACGGGTGCAGAGGCACTGTATTCCGATTTGGGGCATTGCGGAAGAAACAATATTCGGGTGAGCTGGATTTATGTAAAAACCTGTCTGATTCTCAGTTATCTAGGACAGGGCGCCTGGTTGCTCACCCACAGAGGAGAAGTTATTCCTGAGAATGTGAATCCTTTTTATGCGATTATGCCCGACTGGTTTCGGCCTTTTGGCATTGTGATAGCCACTGCAGCCGCCATTATTGCAAGCCAGGCCTTGATTTCAGGCTCTTATACTTTGGTAAGTGAGGCCATGCGCCTGAATTTATGGCCTAAGCTGAAGATTAATTATCCGACGGAAGAAAAAGGCCAACTTTATGTGCCTGGAATTAACTTATTGCTGTTTATCGGTTGTGTTTCGGCGGTATTGCTTTTCCAGCGCTCATCGGCTATGGAAGCGGCTTATGGCATCACCATCACGGTATGCATGCTCATGACTTCTTTTCTTTTTGCCGTATATCTTTACGCGCATCGGGTAAAACCTGTATGGATTGCCACATATCTGGTAATATATCTGACGATTGAATTCTCCTTTTTATTTTCCAACCTGGTAAAGTTTGTTCATGGCGGCTATTTCTCCATTTTTGTAGGAGGGTTATTGTTTTTGGTGATGTATGTATGGTATAAGTCCAGAAAGATTCGCAATCGGTATGTGGAATTTGTCAGGCTTGATGATTATTTACCCTTGTTGCAGGAATTGAGCAATGATCAAAGCATACCCAAATATGCCACACATCTCGTGTATTTGACCAGTGCCAATAATTCCCGTGAAATTGAACACAAAATCATCTATTCCATCTTCAATAAGAAGCCCAAACGTGCCGATATTTATTGGTTTGTTCATGTGGATGTGCTGGATGATCCTTATACCTGCGAATATGTGGTAGATACCATTATTCCCAATGAAGTCATTCGCATTGAGTTTCGGTTAGGTTTTCGGGTGGAGCAGCGTATCAATCTGATGTTTCGTAAGGTGGTGGAAGATATGGTGCAGAATCGGGAGGTGAATATTACCAGCCGGTATGAATCGCTTAGCAAAAACAATGTGGTAGGGGATTTCCGATTTATTGTGATTGAAAAGTTTCTTTCTCATGAGAATGATTTACCTATCTACGAAAGATTGATGATGCGGGGTTATTTTCTGTTGAAAAAAATCAGTCTTTCTGAGGAGCGCGGGTTTGGGCTGGATCCCAGCTATGTGACCGTAGAAAAATTCCCGTTGGTTATTGCACCTGTTACTAATCTCAAATTAAAACGAATATACACAGAACAGCAAAGCACATGAAGGATCTCAGATAGCATGCTGCTGCATGATGAATCGTGATTAGATCCGGATTTGTGAAAGCTGTTGCGTTTTCAACAGGCATTCTTCCCATTCTGCTTCGGGATGGCTGTAACAAGTAATTCCCGATCCTGCGTGGTAGAACAGCTCTCCGGATGGGCTGGTATACAGCAGGGATCGGATGACCACGTTCATTTCCATATCGCCTTCTGGAGTAATATATCCTGTTGCTCCGGAATAAATGCCCCTGGGCCAGGATTCGTATGCATCAATCAGCTGCAATACTTTTTTCTTAGGTGCACCGGTCATAGAGCCCATCGGAAAGGTGGTAGCCAGCAGGTCACCGATCTGATAAGCATTATCCATTTCGCTGCGAATGGTAGAAACCATTTGATGTACCGTAGGATAGGAATAAATTTTCATCCATTCCGTTACTTGTACGGTGCCCGGGATGGCGGTACGGGAAAGGTCGTTGCGAACAAGATCCACGACGATAGTGTTTTCAGCCCGTTCTTTAGGTGAGTTTTGCAACCTAAACCGCTGTTGAGCATCTTCTTCTTGATCTCTGCCGCGGGCAATAGTGCCTTTCATAGGTTGCATGATCACCTGAGATCCGCGTTTTAACAGATAGCGTTCGGGGCTTGCACAGAGCAGGTAAGCATCATGCCAGCGATAGCATAATGAAAAAGGTGCCGGAGGAAGTTGCAGAAAGGTTTCCGCCGGAAGCATATTTGTGGGATGAGCCGTAAAAAGCTGGCAGAAATTCATCTCATAGCAATCTCCTCTGCGAATATGCTGGAGAATATGGTGTAGGATGTCAAGATATTGGGTTCGGGTTAATGAGGGAAACACCCGAAGGGAATTTTGGAACGCAGGATGACGGATTTGAGAATGGCAAATTTCATAGAAGATGTGTTGAGCTTCGGTAGCAGAGCCATGTATGCCTATATGCACCTGGTTATCCTGTACCAAGATGAGGATTTCGGGAACGAAAAAATAGATATCCGGAAAGCCGCTAAGGCAGGACTTTCTGGAAATATCGGGCCATAAATAGCTGGACATGGGATAGCCCACATGCCCCATGAGCCAGTCGTGATGCCGGGCATGAAAAGAGGCAAGCTGATGGAAAGCTTCCTGAGGTTGAACTTTCCATTCATGCAGCACCCCGGCAGCCAGCATCCATGGAGCTGGCTGCCAGCCATGGGTATAAGGATAGCTTTTGAAATACATAAACACCTGGAAGCTTTTGCTCCAGGCAAGCATCTGCACAGCAAACGAAAGGGGATCAGGAGGACGGAAAGTATAAAATAAGCGCGCTATAGTTAAAATTTAAGGATTAAAAATCATCATCGTCGTCCTCATCAAACCCGGGTTCGGTAAAGAATCCCAGATCCTTAAAGTCTTCATCAAACAGCTCATCCTCATCTTTACCTCTGCGGCCGGCACTTTTGGAACGGGAAGGTGGCAGATCAAATTCTTCAAAGTCGGGATCGTAATTGTCATCGTCTTCTTCCACATCTTCCCATTCATCCCGCATGGGCTCATCCCATGCGTCTTCATCCTCCTCCATGCCGGCTTTTCTGGATTTCTTACCCTGTGGCTTCTGGGCTTTTTTCTGAGCCGATTTTCCCCGGGGCTTTACGGGCTCTTCATCGTCCTCTTCGTGCAGTTCTTCCTCATTCTGCTTGGATTTGGAAGTTGTTTTCCGGCTGCTTGTCTTTGGCTTTGACTGGCGTGTTTCGGATTTCTGTTTTTTCCCCTTATCAGACCTGGCTTTCATGTGTATGAAATTTTAGGTTCACAACTCAATGTGTAACAGGCTGCTATATGTTTGATAACGTAGTTTTGGTATTCAAATGAATTGTGCGCTTAGGTTTTCGGGATATCACATCCATTCTATGATGTTTCAAGGGTAAAATTATAGGAATTTCTATTTACGG
>JADGHY010000044.1 GCA_019683625.1 Thermoflavifilum sp.
ACCCCGCTTTATGCTTTGTGCAAACGTTTTCGTCTTACGCATGCTGCAATCTCCGTAAAATGTTTTGTATTTTGGATAAAAATTCATCTCTATGCAATCACTGTTTCGCCTGATGGTAACGATTCTCATACCTCAAATATTTTTGCTCATGTCAACCGCTGCCCAACCCTTGAACACCCTTAGCCCACAGGAAAAACAACAAGGCTGGCAGCTGCTCTTTAATGGGCACGATCTCAAAGGCTGGCATGGTTACCAACATCAGCCTGCAACGGCCTGGGAAGTGGTTAATGGCACCCTGCATTGCAAAGGCAAGGGCAGCGGATTCGCCCCCGTTGATCTGGTCACCGACGATAGCAGTTTCTCCAGCTTTGATTTGCAGATCGACTGGAAAATTGCACCCCGCGGCAATAGCGGTATCCTCTATCTGGTTCGCGAAACACAACCTGCATCGTATTACACAGGACCCGAGTTTCAAATCATTGATGATGTGCATTATCCCGGAAAACTTGAACCTTGGCAACATACCGGTGCCGATTATGCCATGCATGTGCCCCGCATCAGGCCCGTGCATCCCGCCGGCGAATGGAATCATGCCGAAATCATCATCCGAGGCGCTCATGTACAATATTGGCTGAATGGCCAAAAAATTCTCGAATTCGATATGTGGACACCCCAATGGTATGCGCTGAAAAATCAAGGGAAATGGAAAGATTATCCTGAGTACGGTAAATACCATAGTGGCCATATTGCCCTGCAGGATCATGGAGATGAAGTGTGGTTTAGAAATATCAAAATCAAAAAATACTGATACCCTCACCGCGGAAACAACTCCTGGAGGATCTTATTTTTTACATAGATGATCCCATCATCGGGTACATTTTTCTGAGCAGAAAGGAAAATTATTTTTGTATGTTTAGCATCGATATGAAAATTCAGCTGACATGAAACATCTGTCTATCCTCGCCTGTTTGATTTTCATATTTGGGAAAAGCCCGGCGCAATCTTACGAACTTCATTCTCCCGATGGGCAAACCCGCATAGAAGTGAAACACGAACATGGTGTGCATTTTACCGTATGGCGCCATGGGAATGTTTGGATTCCTGATGTGCAAATTGGCCTGGTGATTGATCATGACACCCTGGGCAATGATCGCATCCAACGCATCAGCACCGACCATATCCAGCAGATGATTACCCCTGTGGTGGCCATTAAAAACAAAGAAATTCCCGATACCTGTAATGTGCTCACACTCATTTTCCGCAAGGCATATCGTATCGTATTCAGGGTGTATAATGATGCAGTAGCTTACCGGTTTGAAACTGCATGGAAACAAGATTCTGTAAATATCCAACATGAAATTTGCACCGTGCACATGCCAAGCGGCACACAAGCCTATTTTCAATGGGCTCCCCGCTGGATGAATAATTATGAACATGTGTATCAACGGCTACCCCTCGATAGCCTGACAGCCGAGAAAACTGCACAACTGCCTCTGTTGATGAAATTATCCGACGGAAAAAATGTGCTGTTTACCGAATCAGATTTGTACGATTATCCCGGCATGTATTTTACGGGTGATGGCAAGGGATTGATGACGGCCATTTATCCACCGGCTGTGAAAAGCGTCAGGCTTTTGCAGCGCCCGCAACCAGGCTGGGATCGGGAAGTATATCCCCAAGAAGAGTATCCTTATATCGCACGCACATCGGGAACAAGAACCTTCCCCTGGCGTGTGCTGGCATTTGCCGATACCGATCCGCAATTGTTGAACAACGAGATTGTATACAAACTGGCACAACCCAACAAAATAGAAAACACCTCCTGGATTCAGCCCGGACAGGTGGCTTGGGATTGGTGGAATGACTGGGATATTACCGGCGTAAATTTCCGGGCAGGCATCAACACAAATACCTACAAATACTACATTGACTTCGCAGCCCGCCACCATATTCCCTATATCATCATGGACGATGGCTGGTATGAATTAGGTGACCTGACTAAGGTAGTGCCCGATATAGATATGCCTGAATTGCTCGATTACGCCAAACAGAAAGACGTAGGGGTGATCTTATGGTGTTCCTGGCACACGCTGGATCAACAGATGGATACGGTATTGCCTCTGTTTGCCAGCTGGGGCATCAAGGGAATAAAAGTGGATTTCATGGATCGGGACGATCAGGCAGTGGTGAATTTCTACTGGCGCTGTGCCGCAGCAGCTGCCAGATACCATTTACTGGTGGATTTTCACGGGGCACACAAACCTGCAGGCCTGCAGCGTACCTATCCGAATGTGGTGAACTTTGAAGGCGTGCCTGGCCTGGAACAAGACAAATGGTCATCAACCATTGCCACATCCACCATGGCCGTAACCTTACCTTTTATTCGCATGTTTGCCGGCCCAATGGATTATACACCCGGGGCCATGCGCAATGCCCAGCCTCGCGATTTTGCACCGATATTCCGACATCCTATGAGCCTGGGCACCCGATGCCAGCAACTGGCTATGTATGTGTTGTACGATGCTCCCCTGCAAATGTTGAGCGATAATCCTGTAGCCTATGAAAAAGAAGCTCCTTGTCTCGACTTCATTACCGCTGTTCCCACCACCTGGGATCAAACCATCCCTATTGCAGGGGAGGTGGGTAAGTATTTGCTTGTGGCACGCAAAAAGGGAAATACCTATTTTGTGGGTGCCATGACTAATGAGCAGGCTCGTGACCTCACGCTTTCCTTCTCATTCCTGCCACCAGGCACACACCATATCGTATATTTTGCCGATGGCATGAATGCTGACCGCAATGGCAATGATTATGTACGTAAAGAAGCTACGGTGCAGGCTGGCGACGTGTGGCATATTCATCTGGCACCAGGGGGCGGATGGGTGGCACGTATTGAATAAAAGGAGAATAGCCACATGAAATCAAGAAAGCCATTCTCGCGCCTGTGGTGTTGCCTACGTTGGTTGCTCGTGGGTATATGGCTGAGCTGTAACCCGCATCTGTATCCCCTTAATCCTGCCACCCGGGCAGCTTACCGGCATCAGCTGAAAGAAATGCGAAAAGTCTACCGGCATTTTGTGCCCATACAGCTGCCCATGGATTCGCTTCAACAGGCTTTTTGGATGGCTCCCTCTCCCAATTTCAATATCCGATATCCAAATCTGGTGATCATCCATCAAACTGAAGAACAAAGTTGCGCCCAATCTTTGGCCACGCTCACCAATGCCTTTAGGGCAGGCCGGGTGAGCAGCCATTACTTGATTTGCAAAGACGGCACCATCTTCCAGCTGGTACCCGACGTGTATCGCGCCTGGCAAGCAGGCGTTTCCCGATGGGGGCCCATCCGCGACGTAAATTCTGCATCCATCGGCATTGAACTCGATAATACCGGCCATGAGCCTTTTCCCGACACCCAAATCCATGCGCTGTTGATATTATTGCATGTCCTGCAACAACGCTATCATCTGGATACCGCTAATTTTATAGGACATGCCGATATTGCACCCACACGCAAACAGGATCCCAGCATCTATTTCCCCTGGGATCGCCTGGCTGCAGCCGGATTCGGCTATTGGCGCGATAGCGTGCTGGTGTCTCCTCCTCCCGACTTTCACCCGCTCGATGCCTTACGCATCATCGGCTACGACTTGAGTGATACTACTGCTGCCATTGTAGCCTTCAAACGGCATTTCGTGCAAACAGACCTCTCACCCGTGCTGGATAGCTTTTCCCTGAAGGTGTTATACGATATTTATCCCAAATACCGCAGATAAGTCAAACTTGCGTTTGCTGCAGCTTTTCGGGATATTCAAAAAACCACAGCCGCTTCTCGGCTTGCCAGAAACGGGCCCATTCCGTGGTCTGAACATGAAAGGCCACTACGCCGCAGGTGGGAATATGCTGAATGTTATAGGCGGTGAGGGCATTGGCAAACAAGGTAATACCCGGATTATGGGAAACCAATGCGATGATTTTGTAATGATCTGGTACAGCCTTGATAGTATCTATGAAATCGGTGAGATCGGCCTGATATAGGTTGGGCTGCCATTGGATTGCGTCTGTCGGATAATGCCATTCCTGCGCCATAAGCTGAGCCGTGGTTGCAGCCCTAAGCACAGGACTGCTGATGAGCCGTTCGGGCACAGCCTTGAGTTGCTGAAGCCGACGGGCCATTTGCACGGCATCAGCCTCTCCCCTGGCAGTTAACGGACGATCGCGATCCGTGGCATGGGCGGGAGCCTTGCCCTCAGGCCAGTCGGCCTTCGCATGACGAATGAGCAATAATGTTTTCATGCCGGATTAGGGCTATTTCGGAAACAATACTTCTACAAATGTACAAATCCCCTCCCGAGCTGGTAAGCCGTTTTCATGATTTTGTTTATCGTTTCATTTTGCATTTATTTTGGATAATACTCATTGTTGAATCCATCTAATGCTTTGCCATGAATCGCAATTTTGTTCATCTCGCCACATGCATCTGGTTGGCCGGATTATGCCTCACCGGTTGTCATTCTGCTCAGCAACGTGCTGCACAGCGCACACCACAGGATAGCCTCCAAATGCTGGAAGATCATATCCTGCAGGTACACGATAGCCTGATGGGAAAAATTGATGCCTTGCGCCAGGCCAGTGCCACCATGCGACATCTTCAGGATTCCTTACATCTGCAAGATACCAGTTGGACACGCACCATAGGCTTGTTGAGCCTGGCCGACAGTGCTATGTTCAACTGGATGGGGCAATTTGATATCGATAAAGACACGGCACAACCCGAATTGCGCAAACAGTACCTGATGCAGCAACTGCAATATGTGGAACGCGTAAAAGACAGCATGTACACCGCGCTCGACAGCGCCCGGCTGTTGCTGAAACCTTATACCGAACGATGAAGCAGGTGAAAATGCTTATCGAATACGATTACCCCGGAACGATAACCGGGTTGCAGCAATCCGATTTGATGAGCCAATCCTATGGCCTTGGCAGGATACCATGAAGCCATGCGAAGAGCTTCATCGAGCGGAATACCTACTTGTTCGACACAAAAAGCCACAGCCTTCAGCATCGTCAATGTTGAGCCGGCCAGTGTGCCTTCCTGGTTCACAAACCTATCCGGTTGCCGCAAATAAATATAGGAGGATCCCTGCTTGTTTTCTTCCACAGCGTCGGTAATCAGAAACAATCTTTCGGCCATGATGGCTTTGCTCAGGCGGATATTAGCCGGATGCACATGAATACCATCTGCAATGATGCTGGCATATACCTGAGGATGGTCGAGGATAGCTCCTGCCAGGCCAGGCTCACGTGTTTGCAGGGGCGACATGGCATTGAACAAATGCGTGGCCAGTCGAATGCCCGTTTGGGAAAAGGCCTGCATAGCCTGGGCATAGGTGGCTGCACTGTGCCCGGCCGAAACCCGAATGCCGGCCTGTAGCAGGATTTCTACACATGCCGCATCGCAGCATTCCGGAGCTAATGTGATCATCCGAAGGGCATCGTGGTATTGCGCCAGTTGCTTGGCCTCATCTTTTTGCAAGCGGCGAATGTATTTTTCCAGATGCGCTCCCCGCTTTTGAGGGTTGAGGAATGGTCCTTCCCAATGCACGCCAATAGCGGCCTGCCCACCCGCATCCCGGTATTGCCGATAAGCTGCTAAAGCCTTTTCCATCAAGGCCGGCTCATGAGTGGCCACGGTGGGTTGAAAATACAACGCGCCTCCTTCTTTGCTATATTGTTCGGTGGCCTGAAGAGATGACACATCGGGATACAAAGAAAACAATTTGCCGTTCCCTCCGTAAATCTGCAAGTCCACCAGCCCGGGTGCAATATGATTGCCTTGTACATCTATTTGTTGAAAACCTTCCGGAATGGCATCCTGTGGTACAATGTCCAGCACTTGATACCCATCTGCCAGCACCGCAACATGGGTTAATACTTGATTGCCGGTGTACACGATGCCATTGTAATAAGCCTGTCGCATAAGAAAAAATATATCAGCAGTTCAGGATGGTAAAATGGTCACGGTCGCGCAAGAAGGGATGATGCTGCCGCACCTGTTGCAGCTGATGAGCTTCGAGTGTACAACAAATGACGGCTTCCTGTCCGGAGCTTGCCTGATGGAGCACCTGGCCGGCAGGGCCAATCACCGCAGAATGCCCGGGATATAACGTGCCATGAGGCTCTTTGCCTACGCGGTTTACGCCAACTGCATAAGCCTGATTTTCCAGTGCGCGCGCCCTCAACAGCAGATCCCAGGCTTCGATGCGGGAAGATGGCCAACTGGCTACTACAGCCAATACATCATAGGCCGGAGCGCCATCATCTGTCGGCTGCTGGGCACACCATACCGGAAAACGCAGGTCATAACACACATACAGCGCCACCCGCCAGCCATTTACCTGAGCAATAAGTTGCCGATTGCCCGGCTTGTAATGCTTATCTTCCCCCGCATAGGCAAACAAATGGCGTTTGTCATAGATCCCATACTTGCCATCGGGCTGCATCCAAATCAGGCGGTTCCAGAATTGCCCCTGATCCCGAATCATCACGCTGCCGCAAAGAATCGTCCGATGCCGGGCGGCCTGGGTTTTCATCCATTGCACAATTCTCCCATCCATAGGCTCGGCCAGCTTTTCCACATCCATGCTAAACCCTGTGGCAAACATCTCCGGAAGAAATACCACTTCCGTTGCCGCAGGAAGCTGAGTAAGCTGCTGTTCAATATGCTGCAGATTATCATCAACCTGTTCCCACGCAATGTCAATCTGCATCAACGCAAGATGAAGCTGTGCCTTCATGTGTTTATGTTTCACCATGGAAATGCATCAGGCTGTTCCATGCCTGTTCAATACTGGCTATCTCATATCCTTTCTGCAAAAAATAAGACCAAATCTTTTGTTTGGCTGCAGCTATTGATCCGGCATGGCCATGCATTATTTTCTGCTGCATTTGTTTTTTCAATACCTCAATATATGTTGCTGTATCAATTTGTTGAAGGGCTTTCTCAATCAAGTATGTAGAGATTTGTTTTTGTTGAAGATGAAAAGCTATTTTTCGTTTTCCCCATTTATGGCTATGAAATTTTCCTAAGGCAAATTGAATGGCAAAGCGTTCTTCATTTAAAAAGTTTTCCTGAATCAAACAAGCCATATAGGCATCTGCCTGCTGTCCATACACGCCCAACTGATGCAGTTTTTGCCTGACTTCCTGATGGCAACGTTCTTGGTAAGCACAGTAATGGGTGATTTTCTTCCAAATCACGGATTGTTTGATGTGATCGCAATCAGACATGATCTGGCATTATTGTGAGTCTGCTGCATTGTCTTGTACAATGCGCAAACGGGCATAATTCAACATGATTTTCTTTTCTCCGCTCAGCTCAAAGCGAATGGTGGCTATAGGATTAGCAGCATTTCCGTCAATGGAAAGAATATAGCCATATCCGAATTTCTGATGTTCTACTTTCATGCCGGGTTTCATCAGCCGGAAATCATCCGGCTTAAAATCGGGTGATGGAGTATGAACAGCCGGAGCAGGCTGGCGCTTAGGCAAAGAAAAACTACCGGCAGATGTTACCGGCATTTTTTCCTGCGCATAATGTTTGCTATAGGGCACGGCATCATTCCTTCGGTATGGTGTTTCAATGTATGCCGGTGGCAATTCCGATATAAACCTGCTGGGGTCGTTTTGCACAAAATTTCCGTAACGATACCGATTGGCCGTATAGGTGAGCCATAATTTTTCTTTAGCTCGTGTGATGGCCACATAAAAGAGGCGACGTTCTTCTTCCAGCTCTTCGCGGGTATTGATAGACATGGCGCTGGGGAAAAGCCCTTCTTCGAGCCCTACCACAAATACACAAGGGAATTCCAATCCCTTAGCAGCATGTATGGTCATGAGTTTAACGGTATCGCTTTCTTCTTTCTCTTCGTCGGCATCGGTAAGCAAAGTGATTTGTTGCAGATAACTGCCCAGGCTCTTGTCGGTAAGCTCGCCTTCGCTGTCGGGCATTTCCGTAAATTCTTTAATGGCATTCAGCAGCTCCTGCACATTCTCATATCGGGCAATGCCTTCCACACTTTTATCATTGTACAATTCTTTTACTACCCCTGATGCTTTCCCTGCTTCCATGGCCACCGTATAGGCATTTTCTTTATCGAGCAAGAGCTGCAGGTTTTTAATCATCACCACAAAATCTTCAATCTGGTTAATGGCAGCAGATCGTAAAGGATATTTGCGGATGTTTTCAAATACTTCCCAAACCGATATTCCTTGTTCGCGAGCCAGCAGCTGGCATTTCTGCAATGTTTGATCACCAATGCCACGCGATGGATAATTGATGATCCGCAGCAGGCTTTCCTCATCTTTGGGATTCACAATCACGCGCAGGTAAGCCAGAAAATCTTTGATTTCCTTGCGTTGATAAAATGAAATGCCTGCATAAATTTTATAGGGGATATTCAGCCTGCGCAAATGCTCTTCAAAGCTGCGGCTTTGTGCATTGGTGCGGTACAGCACAGCAAAATCCTTGTTGGCATAATGGTTCCGGTATTTCTGTTCCGCAATGGTATCGGCCACAAAACGCGCTTCTTCATGTTCTGATAACAAAGATATCAGCTTGATTTTCTCTCCTTCGTCGTTTTGTGTCCACAACACCTTGGGCAATTGGTGTTTGTTGTAGGCAATTACCTCATTGGCAACAGAGAGGATATTGCGTGTGCTGCGATAGTTTTGTTCCAGCTTCACAACCTTTACATCCTCATAATCTTTTTCAAACTGAAGAATATTCTGGATGGTAGCACCCCGGAAGGAATAAATGCTCTGGGCATCATCGCCAACTACACAGATGTTTTCATGAACGGCTCCTAATAATTTAATGATAGCATATTGTGCCGGGTTGGTATCCTGATATTCATCGATGAGAATATATTGAAACTTATGTTGGTATTTATGCAAAACATCCGGGAAGCGCGTCAGCAGCACATACATTTGATAGAGCAAATCATCAAAATCCATCGCACCGTTCTGAAAACAACGTTTGGCATACCACTCAAAGATTTTGCCGATCATGGGGCGTCCGGCTTGGGCATCTTGCTGCATGAATTCCGGAAACTGCTGATATTCTTCCCAGCCAATGAGGCTGTTTTTGGCATTTGAGATGCGATGATGCACCATGCCGGGCCGGTAATGTTTATCATCGAGCTGTAATTCACTGATGATTTTTTTCAATACATTCTTAGAGTCTTCTGTATCGTAGATCGTAAAGTTGGGCGGATAGCCCAGCCTATGGGCATCGGCGCGAAGCAGCCGTGCAAACACGGAATGAAAAGTGCCGATATACAGATTGCGGGCTTCCGTGCTGCCCAGCATGCGTTCAATGCGGGCTTTCATTTCATTGGCTGCCTTGTTGGTAAATGTTAAAGCCAGGATATGGAAGGGATCCACTCCGCGTTCCATCAGATAAGCAATGCGTGCCGTGAGCACCTTGGTTTTGCCTGATCCGGCACCAGCCACCACCATCAGCGGCCCATGAATATATTCCACCGCCTCGCGCTGCCGCTCATTGAGTTCGTCCAGAAAATGCATGGTATGAAATTAGGGATTTTTGTGGCACATCTGCCAACCCTCATGCGGCAAATTTAGCAAACTCTGGTGCAATAAAAGCCGGCAACACCCATATTGGGAAAATCCCGCTTGATGATGTTTCCGGGAAAAACAGGTTAATCTTCTATCTTATTTTTCATTTTACCCAATATGGCAAAAGCATTTCCTGAGGCCACCTGCAATGGCAACCATTGTTCAGGTTTGGCATCGGGCAATGCCACCCATCCGCTATCAGACCTACCCGTTCGTACTGGAGTCAGCACGAAAGTATGACTGTCTTTTGCAACAAACACGTAATCTTTTTCCTGATAATGTACTACGGCACTGGCCGGTACAGCTACATCGCGTTCCTGATTCAGGATAAAATTTCCCGATACATACATACCGGGCAACAGCTCGGAAGAAGATTGCAGAAAATGGCAATGCAGAAGGCCTGCCCGATTGCTATCCACATTGCGGGTGATGAGCACCACTTCCACATCATAGCTTTTTCCGGACTCATGGGGCAAATACACCTTACCTCGGATACCAGGCCTGAATAAATCAATATCTTCCTGAAAAACCGTCATGGCCGCGTGTATATCTCTGGGGTCAACCAGCTGAAATAACACATCTGTAGGCATCACATATTTGCCAATATTTGCATTTACAGCAGCTACCCACCCATCAATGGGTGAGTGAAGCTGTATGGTGGCATGCAATTTATCGGGTGCCAGAGCATCTGGATCAATGCCTAACAGACGGAGTTTTGCTGCCAGCGCATAGAGTTGCACCTGCTGAGCCTGAAACTCACTTAGTGTTTGCTGATAATCTTTCTGACTCGTTGCCTGGCTTTCCTGCAAGGCCTGTTGGCGTTTTAACTCTTGTTGCAGATAAGCCAAATGTGCCTTTGCCGTCAGATAATCTTGTTGCAACTGAATATATTGCATGTCCTGTAATTCAGCTATCACCTCGCCTTTTCGCACATGATCTCCTGGCAGCAAATGGGTGTATTTCAGGTATCCGCCCATAGGTGATGAAATCGAAATCAGATTCTGCGGAGGCACTTCTATCTGTCCGTTTAATTTCACTTCCGTGTATAGGTCCTTAAGTACAGGGTGCACGAGTTGGATGTTTGCATTTTGCAATTCGGCATCATCCATCATCACAATGCTATCAGAGGTTTCTGCGGAAGATCCTTCTGCCTGGGACGATTGCCTGGAAGGGGATGTACAGGAAATCCATAATGTCATTAAAACAAAAATGATGCGTTTCATACCAAAAAGATTTAAAATTCAGTCAATAAATGGTGTAAAGTAATGGCTGCAAACCATTGTTCTCTGAGGGTTTGCAAATATTGAATACGGACCTCACTCACTTGTCTTAGTGTAAATATCCATTCCATATAACTGATTTCCCCGCGCTGAAGCCGTTGAGTGGAAAGCTCCAGGGTTTGATTCACAAGGGGCATTTCTTGTTCTGCTAACATGTGCAATTGATCCGTATATTTTTCATAATCCTGCATGGCTTTGCTGATATTCATGTGCAGCGAAAGCATAGACCACTCATACTCCTTTTGGCTGATTTGTTCCATGAGTGATGCTGCCTGGATACGTGCCCGATAGGATTTTAGAAACAACGGTATATTCAATCCCACCATCCATGAGGAAAATCGGGTTGAGCCATCATAATATTGTTCCGTTCGATCTTTCAAAGTATGCCATCCGGCAAAAGATTGATTCATGTAGCTGAACGACAATTCTGGCAGCAGACGTGATTTTTCGACGCGTGTATTTGCCTGTGATAACTCTATGCGAGATTGATAATATTGTGCAAATGGTTTTACATCTAATTT